>JBAXRP010000190.1:0-8902 GCA_037131145.1 Bacteroidota bacterium | reverse complement strand
TCTATAATCATGTCATCCCTCCGGGATTCTGTTGCAAAACAATCTTTTCAATCTAAAATCATGTCATCCCTCCGGGATTTGGCAACCAATCAACCTTTTATCTAATCGAAATTTTTGTAAACCCCGAAGGGGTGATATTATTATAGAAAGAATTGTAAAATCCATTTTAAACCCCGAAGGGGTGATATTATTCTTCACAATACCTACTTATGCAAATATATTGGCAACTTGACATGTGGAGATAAGCGCTTAAAAAATAATAGATTTTTTGTTTGTTGGAACTATGTTAAATGATGTTTCATCTAATTAACAACATCAATTTTAATTGCGTCAACCCTCATCCCGTTTATCATCCTGCATGTATAAATTCCGGGTTTAAGCAATGATGTGTTCAACTTTATTTCGTAACTGCCCGCGGGCAGTTCCTGGTCAACAAGCGTTGCAACCTGTTTGCCCCTGACGTCGAATAATTCGAGTTTTACATTGGAACGTTCGGTTACGTCGAACTTCACCTTCGTAGATTCTTTACAGGGGTTTGGATAGTTTTGCAACAAGCCGGACGCTTGTTCGGAAAGTTGATGATCGTTGATCCCGACAAAATAGACGCTTTCAGGAACATGCCTGACGATGCTGTCGCTTTCAATTGCAAAACACCGAAGTACGAGGTTCATATACCGGTCGCCATACATTATTCCATTTTGAGGGGTGAAGTATGAGTTACTTGCAAACATGGGAAATTCGTTGGACAGGATCAGCAATGTATCATGGTCAATGTATGAAAGTGCGATTTCCGCCACCTGTTTGGAAGTATCGCACACAAACTCATTTCCTTTGATATGCTTCCACTTTCCTGACGGGTCGTTCAGGTTTCCCGTCAACAGGTCAATCTGACTTATTCGTTCATTGGCAGTTTTCCTGCCGATTCTTTCAACCTTAAATGCAATTGTCGCGTGCCCGTTTTTGTTGATGGCAATTCGCGGCAATTGCAGATGTGCGGTCGGTTCCCTGAGCGCCTCAACCGTTTGTTCAGTACTCCAACGTTTATTCTGGCTATCCCAGGGCAGCAGGATTAGTTTTTCATATTTAGGACCGCCGGGATCGTCCACGAATGTGGTTACTGCAACCGCGCCCTTGCCGTTGTTGAACTTCATGTCGAAATAATTGCAAAACTGGTTTCCCTGCATGGCGAGAAGTTCGCTTGGTTCACTCCATGAAAATCCGTCGAATTCAGAGGTCATCAGTTTTTTATCATCATGCCGTTCACCTGTCGTGTTTATCCAGGCGATAATAGCTTTATTGGTTTCGGGAACTGCAATGGATAACTTTGTTTTTACGCCAGCCAAATCCGTAATTAGCGCAGGCTCGGTAGCCAACCAACGATCCTCCTGCTTTTCGAGTTTCACATACCATATTCCCGACCTGTGGTTGTCAAGATCCGCAACCTGCCATACGATCAAGGCTTTTGTCTCAGAAAGCGACACAATAAAAGGGTTTGCTTCGGCGCGTCCGGAAGTCATTGTCAAAGTGTCGTCAATAACCCTATTCAACTGGATTACTTTTTTCCGTGGGATATCGTAAACGGCATACCAGATATCCTGAGCCTTCAGGAATTCCGGCAACACATTTGATTCCGACACTCCAAGTATCGTCTCGTTGTCGTATCTCGTCTGAGCCCAGCACAGCAAAACCTGGTTGTTGGTTACGGCGTCCGACACCGGGTTGTTAATTCCATGTTTGTTAATTTCGATGTTTATATTCTCCGAGAACTTCTTTGTTTCCGAAAGCATGTAACCGAGTTTGGCTATTCTTTCCCCATACTTCGGTCCTCTCTCAAGCCAGGTTAAAACCATGTTTTCGTCGGATGATCCGATAGATTGATGTGGGGCAGGCTGCGACATTTTGGAAAATTCGCTTACCGGCATTATCTCACCGGATAAATCACACCAGGAAGAGTTTGCAATAATGTTTGTATCTCCCGGATTTTTTTTGCCCAATGGAGGAAAACAGGGCGACATATCATCCCCCCATATATTTGCCGAGTAAAACAAATTGGGTCCCCAGAGATTCTTTTCATACCATCCCCAGAAAAGGTCAAGGTAAAACCGTCCATAAACCTGAAAAGCCGCTGATTTTAAAGGTCTCGTGTTATTGGCTGGAATGGTAATATATGAATGTCCATATCCAATCACTACCCGACCATCCAAACCGAAATATCCTGTTGCGAGTCCTTCAAAAAACTGCGCCCCAACCGAGAATTCCAAGCCATAAGCCCCAGAATAAAAATGATAGGAAGCGCTATTTTGATAAGCCTGCCCATGCGACGGATTGGCGTCAACGATCAGGTTGCCAAAGGAACCCCAATTTCCTGAAAGTGTGTCAACCATTATGTGCAGTCGCGAAGCGTATTCAAAATCTGCCGTCGCCGACAATTGAAACGATGGTTTCACCACAATGCTTGCCGGATCAACAATTGATGACATGTTGATCAACTGACCTATTTTTTTGGCAATATTTTCAATTTTAAAAAGGTTGGTTGTAACTGAGCCTCCGATTTTAAAATTCTGTGTCGCGATTAAATTGTTCTGTGCATCTATTCCATAAGAATCATTCATTGAAGCGTTAAAACCGAAATTGACGATACCGGGAATGCTGGCGCCCAATTGTGTAATCCCCTGGTAAAATTCGGGCGGTTGGTTAAGTTCAAGGGTGTGGGCAGATATGTCGTATTTCAGATAAGCCTCGGCTGTGGGACTATTCAGGATACTTTTCGTGCCGCCAACCAAAGGGATCCATTCGGGTACATCAAGTTCAACAGAGTCATTTATCAGCCAGTTTTTTTCAAAAGGCGTGGTAACGGAAAATGTAACAAAACCTCCGGATTGCTGGATATTGCTGAAATTTCCGGAAGGAAGAAAATCAAACCAGGCAGGGCGGGTTTTATGGATTGTGATTGGATAAGGACCTTCAACAGCGGCGGGATGAATGTCCTGTCCAAGATAATATTCCAGTGTCATGTTGGTAACCGGTGGCGAAAGCAGCGACATATCGTAGGTGACCGTCCAGATTGTGTCACTTACTTTAACCGCTCTGCACCTGCCAATCTGGTTATCTGCAACATCATAAAATATTGCCGCAATACTGTCCATGTCTGTCAATGGCTCCATTGACAGAGTAAAGGTATTTGGTCGCTGCATGCAAGCGGGCGCTATCGCCTGGTCGAAGGGACCGAAATACCCGTTCACCGTAGGCGGTACCATTGGATGGATATAAATCGGGATGGCAACGGAATTTTCAGAAATCTCAAGCGAACCGGAGGTAAAATACCCGGCTTCAAGACTTATAAAACTGCCCGGCGGCGCATCGCCCATATCAATATCAAACTGACCTGAAAAGGATGAAGATGTGTAATTTACTGAATCGCTGCTGATCAATTCATGATCGAAGGTGAAAAAATTATATTTGATGTAGTTTTTACTCCAACCCGGTTGTGCTGAGCCGGTATAATTCGTTTCAAACGAAAGGGTGTTCATCAATGAAATTCCCTGGTTAAAAAAGCCTTCCCCTTCCGACAGAAAGAAATTAAACATATAGTCGGGAAATGCTTCTGCAACAACGAAATTCCCAAGCTGATAAGAAGCGCCGGCAGCAGGTCCGAAGGGATAATTCACGGTTGCAAAAAAAGTATAGACGCCAGGTTGAAGCTCCGTTATATTGGTATTCCAGGTGACAAAGGAAATCTGGTTTGCTAAGAACCATGCCGGGGCGCTACCGTTTACAATCCCGGTATTTGAACCTGCATGGTCAACAATCGTATCGCCGGCGTTTTCATTGAATTTATAATACAAAACCTCGTCAGGATCGACTGATGATTGGTACCTGAATGTGTTGATCTCTGAATTGGCAAGAGCGCGGTTCCATACGCTGATTTCACACAGAGATCCGCTAAAATATTCTGAAGCGGTATTGGCGTCCGAATTATCTGAAGCGCCATTTCTGCCAATTATCCACCAGCCCTGATAAGAGGTAAGGCTGGTCAACTTCAGGCGTTGCGACAGGCTTCCGTCAACGTAGATCGAGGCATCCTGATTACCGTCAACCGTTACGGCAACATGATGCCAGTTCCCGTCGTTGTTGATGTTCAGAGCATACAACGTCTTCATCGCGCCTTCGTCCAGAATATTAAATCTCAGGCTGCCATCGTTTTCCAGAATAATTTCCCGATCGTGGTTAGTAGTGGAACCGCCATTCTGGTTATCAGTAAAACCAATAATTTTGCCTCCCGTTCCAGTGGTTGTCTTCATCCAGAACATGATTGAAAAAGCGCCGGGAGCGTTGATTTCCTGAGTTGTTTGCACATAATTATCAGTTCCATTCAGCGTAAGCGAATGATGGAAAGGAACACTGTTTGATGTAAAAGTCATTGTATCATAAACCTCCATGCCGTTCATCAGTCCCAGCGTAACTTTGCGGGTATTGTCGGGGAAGCCGGAAACTGTTACAGGCGCGTAAGTTTTTCCCATTGTAGCCGGAGTACTGTAATAGGTATTCCAGTTGTATTGTGGCGTTGCAATGGGTTCGGGCGCGTATGATTGAAGGTTGTACAAGGTTTCCAGAACCATTCCTGCTGAAGGATGATAATATTCCCGGATTTTAAGTTTGCTGATATTATACGGAAGCGCTTCAACATCATATTCGAGCAAAGATTTTCCCATCGTCGGGAACTTTGTGCACGAATCAAGGATAACGTTGTTCCTGTCAATGAAGAAATACCTGACAGAATCGGTATGAATGTTTGAAGAAAAAATTTTAATAGTGTCAACGGTTCTTTGAACTGTCGGAAATTGAGGAATAAAGTATGCCTTGTTTTCCAGGTTTCCAAAGTTGTTGTTGTAGCTTCTGTCGGAAATATAGTTCAGGCGGTTTCTCAGGTCGTCAAAATTCCAGTATCCTTCAAGCGGTATTTCCTGAAGCGGAGACCTCTGATAGTTGTACCAGATTTCGTTTTCCGACAAAGTTTTCGACCAAATTCTTACCTCATCCATCGCTGTGACGAGTGAATAATTTCCGGGATTATTACCGCCAAGAATTAATGGCTGCGTATTCATAAACTGCCTCCAGTCAAGATATGTCTGAATATAATCATAATCTCCGTCATCGAAATTTACGTCTGGAAGCGGCAAACCATCGAGATAAAATTTCCCGACAGGATAATTTCCTGTATTGTCATAAAAACAGGTAAAAGCTACATGATGCCATCCTTCTCCCATCAGTTGACCCAGGGTTAATGGAACGGTCCACAAAACGGAATGGTCAATATCGGCCAATGAAGAGACGCCGAAAAGCGCTCCATTTACATTGACTTCGATGTATAATTGCCACACCGAATCAACGGTCATCAGGTTCATTGTTTTGACATCCTGCGTGAGTCCCGTCAAATTGAATTTCATCCATGCTTCGACGGAGAAATTGCTTTCGAGAACGTCAATGCTATACGGACCAGGGTAAATCGTTTTTATATGGTTGTCAATGTTGCGTTGACCGGGACCGTTCTGAATCAGGGCATGTTTAACGCTGTCAACGGCAAGAGCCTGTCCGCCTATTTGATTCTCGACAAAAACGCTCATCGAGTCTTTTGTAACGAGGCTGTCGGAAATACAGATCAGCTTTGGGCTTTGCGGCATAATCATCAATTCCTTATGATATTCAAGCCCTCTTACAGGACCTCCCTGGCACCAGACCAAAACCCTCAGATATTTGGCGTCGAGTGGGAGTTGGTCCATCCGTACATTTTTATAAACCGCTGAATCAAGCCAGGTTCCCGGAGGCGCAGTCACTTTTGTTGAACAAACGATAACCGAATCAATGGTCATGATTTGAAATTCGATGGTATCGGTTCGCGGAGGCAGATGTTTAATGGTGAAATTATTGAACTGCTGAGGAACCGGATGCCATAAAGTATCAGAAAGTTGATAATCATTGGTTGTAAAAGGACCGAAACCGGCGCTGGCATTCATTGTAACCGTATCGGGGTAAACGGTGTATGGAATGTTGTAAATGGCAATGCTGTCACTCTGATAATGAACCTCAATTGAAAGTTGCGGCGAAAGAGGTAAACCCATCGTATCTGAATCAAAACCCCATGAAGCTTCCTGAATGCCTGAACCGGTTTCGGTATAGGCTTTATTCACCTGTATGCCTTTTGAGTCAATCATTTTCATGATGATTTTCGACGTGTTCATAGGAACCTGGTAAATAATAAAAAGATTCGACCGTTCCGAACCGAGCACAAAAGGTCCGTACCCGTTGAGGGAAGTTATTTTGATTGGAGGTAAGTATAACGAATCTGTACCTGAATTGGCGAAAAGATATCCCGACGTAAGGACTAATAGAAATACCGGGATGAAGAATTGGATCGAGTGTTCTGATATTTTATGTTTCATGACGTTCTGCCATTTTACTGTTTTACCATTTGAATTTGAGTTCACTCCGAAAGCCATTCCAATGAAACCAGCCCGGAAAGGGCTTGATTTCAATAACTGTGGGTGAATCCCACGGCAGCGGCAGTTTATGGACAACTCCAGCCCTGAAAGGGCGGTATCTTTTTGGCGTTTGTTATTTTCATCTGTTAATGTTGCTTTATAATTTTTTCAGAATGGTCTAATCCTCCGCCAGTGATTCTTACAAGGTAAATGCCATCCGGATGATCGCCGATATTGACGGTGATGTGCGAATTTGCATGAATTCGCCTGGCAACCATCTCTTTTCCAAATAGATTTATGACTTTGACTTCCATATCGCCCGGAAAGTCGCCAGAAACATTTTCAATTGTAAATTCGCCGGTATTTGGATTGGGATATATTTTGAAACCCGGATCAGCGGACAATGAGGGAGAAACATTTTCCTCTTCCGATAAAGTTACCGGGGCCATGGGCGGGAATAATGAGCCGCAATATCTGCCTTTTGCGGTTATATAGCCCCAAAGATGACCTCCATTGGAAACCGAAGTCCCTGGAAGAAATGAGATTTGCCTCCCGGCGATCAAAGTCGCGGCGCCACCGCTGAGCACATTGAAGTAGGAGCCGTTTCCTGCCGCGGTTATATTTTGAGTCGCATTGTAGCAGGCGCTTTGTCCGCTTGAAATATTGATTCCCTGAAGAACCTTGATTGCCGGTATTCCATGCGGACCCAGGCCTGCGGGAGTGTATCCGTGGCAAACCGAACACTCGCTGAGGGTTCCTGCAAATCCCTGCAAGGCAATATTCTGAACATTGTCGTTTGCCTGTGTCGTAGGTAAAATGGCATGGGGTGAACTGTGACAAGTACTGCAAAACAATCCGCCATGCCCTTTGGAGTTTTTGAAAAGTTTACCCGGTTCCTCCGCAAATTGGGCTCCATGACAGTTTGCAGCGCCACATGATGGCTCCTGTAGCCAGGGCTGTCGGCCATTTTGTTCAATAGTTTTGCCGACATTATAGACGCTTCCATGGCAGTCCTGACATTTTGTTATGGCGCCGGTACTTGTATGCATCACGTCGCGCCAGCATTGGGTGTTTGGACCTGGATGACATTTGTAGCAATCACTGATGGTCCCTGTTTTTATAAATTCCCCATGTTTCATGTGGATGACCTGTGAAAACGGAGGAACTCCAGGTTGTCCCGTTGTACCAAGCGCCGGATCGGAATGGCAATTGGCGCATAAGATCGGTTTATTGGCAATGTTGAATCCCGGAACCTGCTCATGTTGGTTAAGGATCGCCATTTCGCTGGTATGACAACCTGAGCTTACGCAATTGATCTCATGCGAAACGGGAATCACACTCTGAGTGGAGGCGATCAGGGTTCCTCCAGGCAAAAACGCCTTGATCATGGTCAACTGATAGGGGTATTGAATAGTCGTTGAAGCATCTGTGTATGCCGTTATCGGGATACCGGTTGCTTGCTGGTAGTTGAGGGTGTCGCTTTTCGCCATTGTACCGGTCATTGCAAAACCCGCCAGTCCAACATCGGGAGGAAGAGCTACCCCAAAAAGATGCAGTGAATAATCCCAGAAATTGGTTTTTCCGACAGAATGGGAGTTCCCGGGAATTTCATAAGTGACATAAATCCCGCTTGAGCCCGGCATCGCCACTGGCAAATGGGTGGAATCGCCTTTTTTGATTACGTGCGCCGTCTGATTATTGTACGGCGGTAAAATACACATGTTGGCGAACTCAAGGTTGGCGCAGTGCATACCCAGGTCATTCCAGGCAATTACTATGTACTGATCAGTTAAGGGACGGTCTTTTTCATCTGGTTTAAAAGCCATGAAAATAGCCGGGATAATTGTAATAAAGAGAAGAGAAAGAATGATTTTTTTCATAAGGTCAGATTTTATTTATCGGTTTACAATAACTTCATAAGATATAAGAAATACCGGCGTCAGCGCTAACTATATAATGTGATCTCCCGCCATACACAACCACTGTATTCCAGCAGGAGACCTCGCTGATCCACTCATTAAGGAGCATAACGTACCAAATGATATAAGAGATCCAGATTTTTTCATCATTTTATTTTGCGACAACCATTTTCCGTGAAACACTTCCAAAGGAAGAAATTAGGCGATAGTAGTAGATCCCATTCCGGAGATGATCCGTTGCCACGGATATCGCATGAGTTCCTGCCGGTACAAATTGATCCAGCAAAACTTTTACCTGTTTCCCTTCCTGACTATAGAGAATGAGTTGCAAATGTTCATTTTCTGCATTGGTAAATTTTATATTTGTCGTTGCTGAGGCGGGATTTGGAAAATTTTGACCCAACGCCCTCTGATCGGCAGCCTTGTTATCGCCAATTCCGACCGGGTTATAATAGCATGAGAAAATCCCATTCCCCTGGGTGGAAACAAGAACCCATCCGTCGG
>JBAXRP010000189.1:0-8904 GCA_037131145.1 Bacteroidota bacterium | reverse complement strand
GCCCGTTCATTGTGATATATCCAAGCAGATACCCGCCCGAATCAACTTTTGTTCCCGGGAGATAAATGATATTCTGACCGGCAATAAATGTACCGCTGCCACCGGTGTTTACAACGAAGGGGGCGCCCGTTCCTGCCACGGTTATTGTTTGTGTTGCATTATAGCACCTGACCTGCCCATTTTGTAGCGTTTGGTTTGCCACGAAACCGGTGGCAGGAATCGTAGGTATATGCCCACCGGCGCCAATCACGCCTGCCGGCGGAGGGATTGTCAGGATGGCGCCTGCGAGATATTCATCAGCCCCAACGTCCGTGGGGTTTGTCCTGGTCCCGCCATCATAATCGTAAACCAGCCCCGATACCGGATATGCCGTGTTGATACAAGGGCTTGTTGCAGTCAGATGATAATTGTTGTCAAGAAATGGATTCCCTTCCCAACTGTTCATGTCATACCCTGTGGTGTCCCTCCATGCGCCCAGGCTCAAATTTTGCCACCAGGTGCTTTTTATGAAATATATGCCTGAAGGCCTGTAAAACCGGTTATGGTTGATGTTGCAATTGCCCAGCATATTGGTGCCGGGGATATTATCATAATAACGGATATACTCCACGGGCGTGGTTATTGAATCATGCTGGACAATGACATTGTTTTGCACAAACACATCCCGGCAGGGCACGGCGTACATGTCGTTCAGGCTGTTTAACCACATATATCCCGTGTTGTAAAAAATTGACCCATGCATGCCCCAGCCACAATTGATAACCGTGTTGTTATAAACAGCCGGTTTATATGCGCCATACATTCCCAAACCTTCGCCAGACGAATTGATGATGATGTTGTTCCTCACAATCCCGTTCAGGTTCTCGTAGAACAGTGGGTTTGCGATAGTATCAAACCACTCCTCATCGGTATAAAACCCCAGGAGGATTCCCATGTTGCCGGTTCCAATTACAAGGTTGCCTTCAATTAATGTGTTGATCGAACCGCCTTTTGAATATATCCCCGTAGTTGATAGATTATGCAGATAGCAGTTTTTCACTACGAGATTATCGGCATTCACAACATCAATTCCTTCAGCATTCGGACCATTGTTGATGGGCAGGTTTGCCGGACCAATTCCTGAATTGTAGATTTCACAATTTTCAATCACAATGTTATCGCTTGCGGGAACAATTTTGATACAGTCGCGCCCGGTATCGTGGATTTTACAATTCCTGATGGCGATGGCGCTCGAGCCATGCCGCATAGGGATCGGGTTGCCCCAGTTCCAATCGCTTTCTGTCTTGATCCCGTAATAATATCCCCCGACAATTTCCAGCCGTTCGAGCGTTCCGCCAACCAGATCCACATTATGATAGTAGATGCATGAAGCGATTTCCTCGTCCAGCACAGAAGCGGTGATCACGGCCCATTCGCCAGGGTAAGATTTGAGCGTAATATCGTTCATGTCAATCCTGATCTCATCGCTGATATAATTTCCCCCGCGCACGATAACGGAATCGCCCGGCTGGAGCGCCCAATTATAAAGGGCATACTGAATAGTGGCGTAGGGATTGGCAAGGCTGCCATTCCCGGTGGAGTTGCTCCCGGTGGTGGCAACATACCAGGAGTTTTGGGCGAAAGTCTGAATTTCCAGACAAAAGAGAACCATCATAAAAAGAAAACGTGTTTTCATGCGCTTTTTTTGGGGTTGGATTGTTCGATCAAGTACCAATGCAAAGTAAATCATTAAACCCATATTTAAAAGCCGGATGCAGTAGAATGAAAAAAGCATTTTTCCTGTTAAAACAGGAAATATTTCTTTTAAAATATGGAATTATTAAAGGAAAGGCGATCTCAGGTCGGAAAAATCTTTGAAATATTTATGATTGAGTCCACTCCGAAAATGGGAAAGAAAACTCAAAATTTAACTAAAGCCTGGTATATCAGCAACTTGAATTGCCACTACCTTAAGGTAGTGGCAATTGATAAACAGATAGTTACTGGACTTTAGTCCAAATTGTTTCCTTTTGGAGTAGGCTAAAATTTGGGACTTAGATTTTGGGATCAGAATGTTATAATTTAACCCGTTTGCTGTATTGACGACCTAAAAAAAGTGGATAAACTCATCCATCATTAAGCAATCAAACGCATATTTGATTTCTCCTTTGTTCCCTGGAGAAAAGATCGTTCAGCAACCCCTCAGGATTCTCAAACCTGTTAGTCAGCATCATCGCAGCTATGATATAAGGTTTGAAACCGGCTTGTTTGTAGAGGGGAACCCTGTAACGTTCAAAAACCGTCGCCGCAACTTCTCCCTCCTTACAGGAAACGCCAGATATATCGGCAGGAAGGCAATGCATGTATAGGGCTTTCCCTCCGCGTGTGAGTCTCATTTTATCTTCCGTACATTCCCAATCTTTAAAACGGGCGTTGTTGGTCAGGCACTCTTTTTCAAGACCTTTCAAACCATCATTATCGCTTTTGCGAAGCAGTTCAGTCCTCCGTTGCATGACATGGAATGGCGCCCAGCTTTTTGGATAAACAATATCTGCGCCGCTGAATGCTTCCTCCATCGAATTTACAATGCGGAAACTTCCTCCGCTTACCGCCGCCTGTTTGCCTGACAATTCAACCACTTCCGGGATCAACCCATATCCTTCAGGATAAGACAGGTCAACTTCCATCCCGAAACGTGTCATCAGTCCGATAATGCCTTGCGGAACCGACAATGGTTTTCCATAGCTGGGCGAATATGCCCATGTCATGGCGATCTTTTTTCCTTTCAGGTTTTCCAGCGATCCGAAGACATTTTTCAAATGTAACAGATCAGCCATGGATTGGGTGGGATGGTCAATGTCGCATTGCAGGTTGATGATGCCCGGACGCTGTGGTAAAACGCCGTCGGCAAAAGCTTCATCAAGCGCGGCGCCAACTTCGCGCATATAAGCATTTCCGGCGCCGAGAAACATGTCGTCGCGGATACCGATTATATCACTTAGAAAGGAGATCATTGCCGAAGTTTCGCGAACAGTTTCACCGTGGGCAATCTGTGACTTTCCCTCGTCAAGATCCTGAATGGCAAGACCGAGGAGGTTGGCTGCGGATGCGAAGGAAAACCTGGTGCGGGTTGAGTTGTCGCGGAACTGCGAAATCGCCAGTCCGGAGTCGAAACAACGGGGCGAGATGTTTTTGTCGCGGAGCATTTTCAGGTCTTCGGCAACATTAAGTATGGTTTCGAGCGCTTCCCGGCTTTTTTCCCAGGTAAGGAGGAAATCTTTGCCGAATAAATCGGCGGAAGAACCAGATTTTGTTCTTAGTTCATTGATATTTTGATTCATATTTTAATTGATTTATTTTAATAGTCCTGTCCGTTCATTAAATTCATTGATTAACTCATCCCATTGCGCCGGCTGGTGGAACATCTCTGACCAAAAATGGCGGTCGTCCCAAAGCTGGCGCAAATCTTCCACATCCTTTCCCTGTTGCTCAACCCAGGTAAAATACTTCAGGTTGTGAAGCGCCTTGCGATCAGTATAACCAAGTTCCTTCATGTCTCCTGTTGATGCGCCAAACATACATCTTTCATGATCAACAACTGCCTGCCTTACGGAATATTCCCCTCGTTGTTCAGTCAATTCCCGGATCCGGGATTGGTACATTTCAGCGGAATCGGTTGCCAGGGTTATGAGGATATCGTCATGGGTGAGGTCGAAATATTTCGCGGTTTTTATGGCTGAAATTATGTTTGCGATTCCTGAAATGCCGATCATGTCGAGCGTGGCGATCAATTCCTGGTCAACGCCTGACTCGCGTAGATACCGACGTCCCTCCTTTTCATTAAACAAACGCAAAAGCCTCATGCAATCCTCGTCGTCAATGGCAGTAACAACATCGGTATTCTTCACATTGTGAATCCAGGGAATATGTTTATCGCCAATGCCTTCGATACGGTGTCCGCCGAATCCATTTCGCAACAAAGTGGGGCACTGCAAGGCTTCCGAAGCCACAACCTTCAGGTGTGGGAATTTTGTGCGGAGATAATCGCCTGCCGCAATGGTTCCGGCAGAACCGGTAGCGGAAATGTAGGCTGCCAGGTTGCTATCCTTGTTTGCGACGCTTCGGAAAACCGTCTCAATTGCATTCCCGGTAACTTCGTAATGCCAGCAGGAGTTTCCAAATTCTTCAAACTGGTTGAAAACCATACAGTCTTTCCTTGTCCGTTTGATTTCCCAGCATTTATCGTAAATCTCCTTCACATTCGACTCGCAGCCAGGCGTGGCGATCACTTCGGCGCCGATTTCTTTCAGCCAGGCAAACCGTTCAGGACTCATTTCTTCGGGTAAAATCGCAACGGCTGTAACATCCATCAGGTATGAATCGAAGGCGCCTCCGCGGCAGTAATTTCCTGTTGAAGGCCATACTGCCTTATGATAAGTAGGGTCGAACTGCCCTGTGAGTATCCGCGGGGCGAGGCAACCATAAGCCGCGCCAACTTTATGCGCCCCGGTTGGAAACCACTTACCTGCCATTACGATGATCCGCGCTTCGATTCCTGTAATGGACATGGGGAGTTCAATAAAATTTGGACTCCCATATAATCCTCCAAAGGGTTTTGGCTCGTTTTTCCAGGTAATCCGAAACAGATTCAGAGGATGAAGATCCCATAATCCGATATTTTTTAACTGGTCTTTTATCTTTCCCGGTATAAGTTCCGGGTTCTGCATCTGGGCGAATGTGGGGAGAATAATTCCCTTTTCCCGGTAGCGGTCAATGGCTTTCTGCAGGATTGTGTGGTCAACAATTTGATTTGTAACAGGGATCATAATGATTGTAATTAGGTTAGTTTATTATTCGATTATCAGGAGGGGAAATTGTTTACAATAATACAGGACTGTTCATTCCATTTCCATCGCCCCTTTCAGGATGACGCTCATCTCGGCGGCAAAGGTAAAGTGAAATTCCCTGACGCAGGGAGTAAGAAATTTCACTTCGATTAAACTGAAATCATCCTTACGGATTACCGCTTTCACCTGGTCGGTTTCATAAATATAGTTATTTTCGACAAGGCTGAGGGTTCTTATGTGGTTCTGCTCTTTGTAAATAAGAACAAGACGGTCGGGAAGACGGCTCAGGAAAAATCCGGTTTCCTCTTCATTGAATGACTGAATTGAAAGACAAATTCCGGGCTTATCGGAAAATGGTCTGCCCGCCGTTGGGCAAAATGTGCTGCAATTTCCACATTCATTGCACAGGTCGCGGATATTCATTACCTGATAAGATTGTTCAACATGGAAGGTATCGCCCGGTATGAAACCGACAGAACCATTTCCCAGCAATACAGCTTTCTGCATCTGGAATGTAACCGGTTCAACCTGAAAACTGAAATTTGCGAGGTTCGGACAAACCGAAACGCAAACATTGCAGATCAAATCGCACTGCAAACAACGCGAAGCCTCATTATACGCCTGTTCTGCCGTTAATGATGACATAACCATATTGAAATTCCGGCGTTGATTAATGGAGGTTTCTGCTGGAGAAAACCCATACGAGCGAGTAGCTTTCTTTACCATAAGGTCTTCCCAATCGCTGGAGCAGATCTTCCTCCCCTCTCCCTCCGGGAGAGGTGGGGGTGAGGGGCATATTTCCGCCGCCGCTTTCCTTCCATCGCCAATGGCATTGATGGCAGTTGAAGCCCCGCGCATGGCGTCGCCGCCTATATACAGATTTGGTATGGCAGTCAGGTAACTTCCCGGAGACACTTTCAGATCATCAGGCGACAGAAAATCAAAAGCCATTTCCTGACCGATGGCAGGAATGATCGTATCGCATAAAATCTCGAACTCAGAATCAGCAACATCAACCGGAACAGCCCGACCGCCCCTTCCTTTTTCTGACAGCGCAGTTTTACAACACACAAGCGCTACAACTCTATTGTTTTCCTGCCTGATACGCACCGGTCGGGTTTGTTCATACAAAGCGACGCCTTCCTCCATCACAGCTTTTATTTCGCCATGATCTGCAGGCATTTCACTGATAGTACGACGGTAAACAATAGTCGCGCGCCCCGATTCTCCAACCATTCTGTATGCAGTGCGGGCAGCGTCCATAGCGGTATTTCCGCCGCCGATGATCACAACCTGTTTTCCCGAAAATTGTATATTCCCTTTCCTTACGTCGAATAAAAATTGCAGGGGATCAAGAACGCCTTCCGAATTTATCCCGTCAATGTTCAGTCGTGAAGATTTTTGTGCGCCAACGGCAAGGAAAACAGCGTCAAATTCGTTTTTGATAGCGTCAAATTTTTTCCGGTCAACAGGAAAATTATCGTGAAGTTGAACCCCGGAATCGAGGATGCGCCTGACGTCGGTTTCAATGGCGCGGGAACTCAGCCTGAAAGCTGGTATGGCTGCGGAAACCATTCCTCCCGGAATTTCCTTTTGCTCAAAAACATGAACTTCAAATCCAGCCTTTCTTAAAAACCATGCGCAAGATAAACCAGCGGGACCAGCGCCAATTACGCCCACCCTCCCCTCTCCCGCCGGGAGAGGGGTCGGGGGTGAGGGGCATGAATTCTCCGCCACAAACCGCTTGATCTCCCTGATTCGCAATGCATCGTCATAATTTATCCGGGTACACTTCATCTGGCAAAGGTGATCGCAAACCATACCTGTCACCGACGGAAAGGGATTGGTTCTGAAAATGGATTCAAATGCTGCGGAAAGATTTCCGTTGGCAGTATGATACATGTATTCGGGAATCTCCTGGTTTGTGGGACACGTATCGGTACATGGCGCATGAATACAATCGAACCATCCCAGTTGCCGCGACGTTTTTATCGAGGGCTCAGAAAAATGATCCTTGTGATAGGCGGGATTCCCTGAAACATGGTTGGCGTAGTTATTCAGATTCTTCAGCGCCGCCCGCTTCACAGATTCCGCATAATCTATTTTATTTGCCATGTCAGCGCCGAAAGAGTTTTCCTGCAACAGATTCTGATGATCAAAGGATACCGGCGATAGCGATCGGTTTAGGATGAACTCATCGAGGTTTGACGCCTTTACAAGATTGATCTCATCGCGCAAAATATTGAGATACTGGCGAAGCCGTCCGTATCCGCCGGGCTTTAAAAGATCGCTGCAAACTGTTGCCGGTTTCATTCCGCAGGCAAGTACATCGGAAATATTGAAACAATCAACCCCCGCCGAAAATGATATATCAAGCTGTCCGTCAAGGTCATTCTGAAGTTTTCGCGCCAGGTTAATACTGATTGGATGGAGAGCGCGTCCGCTGAGGTACATCATTTTCTCGGAAGAAGCAAAAACATCTTTGTTGTTAATGCTTTCGAGAGTATTAGTCAGCTTTACGCTAAAGGTCAATCCTCGCTCGGAGGAGGCGCTTCCGAGGGAATCGAGAATTCTGAGAGCATCGGGATATTTCAGATCATGTTCAAATGCATGATCGGGAACCTGTGTTGAAAAACCCAGTTCGCCATTAAGCAAAGACCTGAGCGCGTCGGAACCGAGAAGCGTAGGGTTCAACTTGACGGTAGTATGCAGGTTTTGTTCGCGTATCAGATAAAGTCCGATCTTTTCTATCTCTTCAGGCGGACAACCATGCATTGTACTCAGGGTGACATGATCGGAAATTGTAGTTGGAATATCAATTTCCTCAATTGCCGGATAAACCGGACGGATAATCAGTCTTGCCTTTTCAAGTTCAGCAGTACAGTTTTGCATTTTACTGAGGAACCGCTGTACGTTATCATTCTGAATTCCTTCAAGGTTATATCCCAGGCTCATATTGAAAAGCGTTCCCACCGGCATTTCAAAACCAAGTTCTTTACGAAGTATATGAATAATGATCCAACCATTCAGATACTCTTCGAAAGAAGCATTGAGTTTTAATTCCTGCGACCATTCACAGTTGTATCCTTCATCCTGCATGTCAATACAAGGTTTGGAAACTTCCAGTTCATCAAGGGTCTGAACTGTTTTTAATTCGATGTACCGGGCGCCGCAAAGCCATGCGGCGATGATGTTGCCGGCAAGTTGAGTATGCGGACCGGCTGCCACACCGATTGGAGTTTCCAGTAACTGCCCGTAACGAAGCATCCTGAATGGATCTTTTTTTCCGGGACGAAAAAACAGAGCTCCCGGTATTCCGTGGAATCTGTTTTTCTTAATCTCATTGAGGGAAATTTTCAGCAGTTGCGGTAGCGGAATCGGATTAAATTTTCCAGACAAGTTGAAAAGTGTTTAACAGTAAAACTGTCAAAATTATGGATTATGACTGAGGAAACCTTCAATTCACTACAAAAAACCCTGTTGAATTTCAGTTAGAATTAATTTCGCATTGGTTTACCAATTAATTTTGTCAAAATTCAATCCGTCAGTAAGTACTAATTTAATTTGCATGGGCGCACCTGAAGAGTATTTCAAAACGGCTTTCGAGGAAGCGTTTAATTCGGTCAGAAACAATATGGGCGGACCATTCGGCGCTGTTGTTGTAAAGGCTGGAAAAATAATTGGGAAAGGTGGAAATCGGGTAAGTTCAACTAACGATCCTACCGCTCACGCCGAAATTGTTGCAATTCGTGAAGCGTGTAAAGCTATCAATAGTTTTGACCTTTCCGGTTCTGAGCTTTATACCACCTGCGAACCTTGCCCTATGTGTCTTTCAGCCATTTACTGGGCAAATATCAAAGAGGTTTTTTTTAGCTCAACCCGCCATCAGGCAGCAGAAATTGGGTTTCAGGATAATCATATTTACGAAGAACTATCCCTTCATCCGGAGGAAAGAAAAATTCCATTCATCCCTGTCAACCATGATCTGGCAAACCAACTGTTTAGAGAATGGATTGAAAAGAGCGATAAAATTCCATATTAGAAGCAAAAAAAGCGAAATGATTTTCACCATTTCGCT
>JBAXRP010000188.1:0-8920 GCA_037131145.1 Bacteroidota bacterium | reverse complement strand
ATGCAGTGGGTGGACAAGGGACTATTTTGAAAACTACAAATGGAGGAACTAATTCAATTGCTGAGACTAAATCCTCGA
The DNA here is from genome assembly GCA_037131145.1 of Bacteroidota bacterium. Lineage (GTDB taxonomy): Bacteria > Bacteroidota > Bacteroidia > Bacteroidales > FEN-979 > CAIVAT01. The sequence continues at coordinate 8,842 of JBAXRP010000188.1, read as the reverse complement.
AATCAACTTTCATAATATTCCCAAACCCAGCAAATAATAAAATCACCATTTCCAACAACAGAAGCGTTCCTGAAGAAATATTGATAAGTATTTTGGACTTGAAAGGCGACCAGCTTGTGCAGGAAAAATTTCAAAACCAAATTCAAATTGAATTGGATTTGAGTAAAATAGCAAATGGTATGTATTTAGTAAAAATCCAAACCAATCATGGTATTGAAATCAAAAAGTTAGTGATCGAGTAATCATAATTTTTTAACCTCAGGAAAATATCCCTATGCATAAAGGAGAAATGGCTTTCACTGATTTATGGACATTCAAGTGTTGTAGATGTGAGAACAATAACCACCATTTCAGGTTATGACCGAGACGGAAAGATATGAGAATTTTAGAAATACATGGGAAAGATGAGAAAAACAATTTCTATTTTTGTGGTCGAATAATTTTTGTATATTTTTGTTCTCAATGTTCTTAAAACATTCAAATAAAATGAACGGACTACACTTATTCATCGACAATTCTAATATTTTCATCGAAGCTCAAAGAGTAGCGAGAGAAAAATATTTTTACGATGACGAACTTGTTATTCGGGTTCGAATCAATTATGGGGGGCTTTTGGAAAAGGTAAGAAACGGACGCAAACTAATGGAAACAGTTTTAGTCGGTTCACGACCTCCACAAAACGATTTACTTTGGGATAATTTGAAAAAATTAGGTGTAGTTCCTCGAATTTTTGACAGAAATATTTTTTCAGGAAAGGAAAAGGGCGTTGATGCTGAATTAAGCAATTCAATACGTGATACCTTAGAAGATAATAAGGAGACTGGAACAATTGCCATCATTGCTGGTGACAGGGATTATGTTCCTACCCTCCTACGATGCGTAAAAAAAGGCTGGAATGTCGAGCTTTATTTTTGGAGTCAGGCATCTGCGGAATTAAAAAGAATGGAAGGTATTGTTTTCTGCAATCTTGATGATTTTTTTACAGAAATAACTTTCAAAGCCAAACAAAAGGAATAATATTTTATTGTGCTTTTCTTTGCACAATGCAAATCCCCCAACCCAAACTTTCCTTCCGTGAAATAGCCCACGCCTGGTCTAAGATCTCCATTATCAAGTGGAAACAGAAGCACGCCATTAATTAAGGTGAGCAATTCCGGCGCGCTTCTCCAAAGCTTTCAATAAAGTACGGTCATAAAGGAAAAATGGCAATCGCCGAAAATGTTCAGATAAATCAATCAACAACGGTTAGGGACGAAATGTTTGTACCAAAACAACATGGGGTCAGCCAAAAGTCAGCTAAAAAAATTACTTTTACAATTGAGGTTTTGCAATCGGAAACCTACAAAGATATTTACATTCTTAGAAAAGAAACCCCGCTATGCTGTTACTGAAAAATGGAACCTGGATCAACTGGCAAACACTCGAATTTTGGCAGACCGACATACTCGTGGAAGAGGGATTGACCGGCGGAATCAGCTTTCCCGCGAGTCAGGATGATTCGAAACGCTCAATGATAATAGACTGTACAGGTAAATTCATCACAAAATCGTTTGCCAACGGTCACCATCATGTTTATTCGGCTCTTGCCCGCGGAATGCCGGCTCCGGTGAAAAATCCTGAGAATTTTCCGGAGATTCTGCAATATATCTGGTGGAATCTCGATAAGGCGCTCGATCTTGAAACGATCCGGGCAAGCGCTCTTGTCACCGCCATAGCTTGCGCAAAAAATGGCGTCACATTCGTAATTGATCATCATGCCTCGCCTAATGCCGTTGAAGGGAGTCTTGAAACCATCGCGCAGGCTTTCGACGAGGTTGGCGTTGGTCATCTGCTCTGTTATGAAATTTCGGACCGCGACGGGCTGGAAATCGCACAGAAAGGGCTGGATGAAACCGCGCATTATCTTTCCGGAAGAGAAGGATTGGTCGGATTGCATGCTTCATTCACTGTGGGAAATGAAACCCTGAAAAGGGCGGTTCAACTGGCAGCTCAAACCAACTCAGGGATTCATATTCATGTGGCTGAGGATATATCGGATCAGGAAAATTGTTTGAAGAACCATGGAATCCGCGTGGTTGAAAGGCTCAATGCAGCAGGTGTTATGCAATTCCCTAAAACCATTCTGGCTCACTGCCTTCATCTTAATGATCAGGAGCGGAAGCTGGTGGAAAATTCTCCCGCATGGGTAGTCGAAAACATGGATAGCAACCTTAACAATTCGGTTGGTTTTTTCGATTCAAGGGGATTTGGAGGTAATATCATGCTTGGCTCCGACGGTATGTACAGCGACATGCTCCGCAGCGCCAAAGCCGCGTTTTTTGCCGGGCATAATTTTGATTCAATTAATTATTCCGAAACCTACCGCCGTTTCCGGAATGTTCACCAATACCTCAATTCCAGTGGATTTGCGGGCGATCGTGATAACAATCTCGTAGTGTTTGATTACGATTCGCCAACTCCTTTGAATACCTCCAATTTCCTCGGACATTTTCTCTTTGGAATAGAATCGAGGCATATCGCGCATGTAATCTCGCAGGGAAAGCTGATTTGTGAAAAAGGCAGGATTTTAACGGTTGATGAAGATGAAATTCTAAAGATATCCAGGACATTGGCAAAACGGTTATGGGAAAAATTGTAGTCGCCTCATCCTGTAAAGATTGACCTTACGGAAAAAACCGCGCATTTAAAAGTTCCAGGTTCCAGGTTCCAGGTTCCAGGTTTCAGGTTTCAGGGGAAAAACGAGAGAGTTTATCTTATCTTTTATTTTGATGCTTTTTGGGCATAAATTACAAAATGCAAAATGCAAACAACAAATAAAAAACAAACATAAATCATTAAATTTCAAACAGGAAGAATAGACATTATCAGTCTTGTTTTTGAATTTTGAATTTTTAAAATTTTCGAATTTATTTGTGTTTTGTTTATTGTGATTTGTCATTTCTGGTTTATCCAGGTTAGGAGTAAACAAAAGTCCGGAGTGGCAAATTAACTATGGAACCGGAAAAGACGTCAGTGATGAGACAATAACGGATGCAACCAGCCCTTTGAAAATAAAATGGTACAATACGAGTAATATACAATTTCCTGTTTTATGATGATGAAAATCATGAATGTACAATCGAAGCTGACGGAATGTTACATCATTACGCTGATGGACAAAAGGACTTGCCCGTCCAATAATAGTCCTGAACCGGACTTTCTGAAAAAGAGAAGTATTGTACACTGCAAGGTTGAATAGAATTAAAAACGACTACATAATGATATACTTAACTCCTTGTCATGAAAACAAGAATCATATCCCTTATCAACTCATTGGTCATCATGAGTATTCTTTTACTGTCAAACATCCGGGCGATCTGTCGCTCAACGGTGAACAGGTCAGCCACGTGTCGGTTGCCGGGTTTCTTAAAGAATTGACCAGCGCAGGTATCAAAGTCAAGGCGATCAATGGCAACCATGACATGGGCGCTGGCGCGCCTGGCTGAAGCGGGAGCCAAAGGGAAAATGGTGTTCGGCATGATGCATCACGCGCTGATTAATCATTTTACCGACCAGAATTTATCATTCTCGGATATGCTCGTGGATCGCTCATCAACGGTATCTGACTCGCTCATGAACGGTGGCGAAAAAAACCGGAGTTCTTGATCCCCATTTCCACGAATTGGTTGCAAAGGGAAGTAAACAATTTCAAAACAATTTTTCCAACCATTCCGTCCACTCATCCATCCCCTCTTCAGTTTTCGCCGACATTAGGATGAACTCAAGTTCAGGATTCAGTTGCCGGGCATATTGCATGGCGGTTTCCACGTTGAAATCAACATACGGCAGAAGGTCGGTTTTGTTGATGATGCAGAGATTTGAAGTCTGGAACATATAAGGATATTTCAGCGGCTTGTCATCGCCTTCTGTTACGCTGATCACCACTACACGCTTGTGTTCTCCAAGGTCGAACATGGCAGGGCAAACGAGGTTGCCCACGTTTTCGATAAACAGTATGGAATTGTTTTCAACTTCAATTTTTTTCATGGCAAGATGCACCATTTTAGCATCCAGGTGACAGCCTGATCCGGTATTGATCTGAATGGCCGGGGCGCCTGATTTCTCGATGCGTTCGGCGTCGCGCGCTGTTTGCTGATCTCCTTCGATGACAAAGATCTTACGGTTTTCGATCATTGCCTGGATAGTCTTTTCGAGAATCGTCGTCTTTCCCGAACCCGGCGAACTGACAAGATTGAGGCACAACACATCCTTTCCTTCAAAATAGCCGCGGTTCCGTTCTGCCAGCAGGTTGTTCTCCGACAGAATGTCCATGTTGAGGTTGATCACCTTTTTGGGATAATGGCCGTGCGAGTGCGTATGGCTGTGGCCATCGTGGTCGCGCTCGTGGCTGTGCGGATGAGGGTGGCTATGACTATCATTGTCATGTCCATGGTCATGGATTTTGCCATTTTCTTTTCCGTGGATTGTAAATTCATCCGGGTTGCCGCAGCCGCAGGTTTCGCACATATAAAGTGGATTTATTTTTCAATTGTGATGAAATTCAAACTCAAATCAAGACAAAAGTTGGCGTCCTGAAAAAAGTCCAAACCAAGAAGCCCATTGTACTCCGAAAAAATACCGTGAGCAAAAAAATCATATACCTGAACTCCGCTTTCAGATTCACGTTTGAATGGGAAAGTCATTTATAACCGATTAAATATTTCCGTAATCTTTCTGGTAGGATTTCCAAAGTAAAATCCATTCATTCGGAAATAATTTTTTATATCAACAATGTTGAGAACCTGTCCCATTTATTTATTATTAAGGTACATAGCAAATATACAGTATTTTTCGTAATCCCCAGGTTAATAGTTATAAACAATGTTTTGGCAGCTTTTGTTTATAAATTTTTTGCGGATTAAGGTATATTCAAAATTTTATTGTACAGAAACAAAAATCGTACTTTAATCGTTGGTTTTTTTTAAATTGCAGTGAAATTTAAACTGCCGTCAAAATACCGGAAACCCACTCAACAATTGTCACAGTATGATTTTCTTTAACAAATCCCGGAATGAGAATATCGCCGGAAAGACAATTTTTATGAAATATGTGAAATTAAGATCTTCTATTTACAGCCGGGTGGTGTTTATCATTCTGGTTTCCTCCGTTTTTCTGTTTGTCTCATTCAGTATTATCTTTCGTTCGGTAAATGAGGAATATCTCAATACCGTGATTAGTCAGAATGGCAACAACATAGGTTCTATCGTTGGGGGATCGTTATATCATTCAATGCTCGAAAATGATAAAAGCACCCTTCAGAACACTCTCGATATAATTAATACAATGCCCGGTATTGATGAAGTAAACATGTATGATATTACTGATAACCTTGTTTACTCATCAATTCCTTCCGATACAAATAATAATCACAGTAACCCGAACTGCATCTGTTGTCACAACGATCTCAAAACAATGTTTCCAGGGAATGAAAAGCATTATAAGATCATCAATACCGACAGTGATTGCAAGATGAATCACAACGATAACACCGGAAGGCATCTGCTGATAAAACTGCCCATTCTTAACGAAAAATCCTGTTACCAGAGTTCATGCCATGCCCATCCGGTAACTGATAAAATCCTTGGTTCGCTGATTGTAAAAATTCCTCTGGCAGACCTTGACGCCGCTGTTGCCAAATCCTCCACCGAATTTTTCCTTCTTGCCATATTCACCACGCTTTTCCTTGTTGGTTTCCTTATCTTATTCACCAGGCGAAGAATTAAAAACCCCTTGAATGCGCTGGTGAAAGCCAGCATCGCCGTTGCTAACGGAGACACAAGCACCCGGCTTGAAATTAGTCCCAATCAGCTTGATGACATGAAGGTGGTTTCCCAGGCTTTTAACGACATGCTTGACAATCTTCAGGCAGCAACAAATGAGCTTGAAAACTGGTCGCAACAACTGGAATACAAGGTTCAGAAAAAATCGGAAGAGTTAAGCTCCGCCCAGAATGAGTTGATCCATATTGAACGACTTGCCTCGCTTGGTAAATTATCATCATCGGTTGCACATGAAATTAATAATCCCTTATCCGGCATTTTGATCTACACAAAACTTATTTACAAACAGTTGAGTAATGCCGACCAATATGTAAGCAAAAGGGATTCGATGCTGAAGCATTTAAAACTGATCGAAAATGAAGCAAAACGTTGTGGAGATATTGTAAAAGGGCTGCTTGAGTTTTCTAAAAAGGATCAGGAGGATTTTGAGCCGCGACATCTCCATGAAATTCTAAAGGATACTTATGAATTAATGACCCATCCAATAAAAATTGCAAATATTAACTTCTATACCGATTTTACTGCCGTCTCCGATCTGATTTATTGCAGCCCGAACCAGATAAAACAGGCATGTGTGGCCATGCTCGTCAACTCAACCGAAGCGGCGCCGGAAAACGGAGAAATTATTATCAAAACCCTAAATGCCGACAGTGAAACTATCAGGTTTGAAATAATTGATACCGGTATTGGAATATCGGCAGAGGATATCCCACATATTTTCGAACCTTTCTTTTCAACCAAGCAAAAAGCCAGCGGGATCGGTTTGGGGCTGCCAATTGTCCATGGCATTATTCAAAGCCATAAAGGTAAGATACAGGTAATATCTGAGCCGGGACATGGTACAACCTTTGCAATTACTTTACCTTTGATTAGAAATTAAAGAGAAACCGGAATGGCTAAAAAAATAACAATTCTTATTGTTGATGATGAAGAATCGGTAAGGGATTCCTTAAACAACTGGTTCCTCGAAGACGGCTACCAGGTAGAATGTGCCGAAAATGCAAAAAAAGCCTTGCAACTTATCGAATCTACTCATTACGATATCATTCTTGCCGATATTAAAATGCCCGGGATGGATGGATTGGAAATGCTCCGCAGGATCAAGGCGCTGAAAAAAGACATTATTGTAATTGTCATGACGGCTTTTGCAACGGTTGATACGGCAGTTATGGCGCTGAAAGACGGGGCTTATGATTATGTTACAAAACCATTTGATCCCGACGACCTGTCGCACCTGATCAGGAATGCAACAAAGCAAATTACGCTTTCACAGGAAAACGAAATACTAAAAATCAAAGTCGTTTCGCTCGAGAACATCGAAGACCTTATCGGCAACAGCGAAGCGATGAGAAAGGTGTTGAAGCAGGTAGAGAGTGTGGCGCAATCGAACTCTTCAGTTATCATCACCGGTGAAAGCGGAACAGGAAAAGAGTTGATTGCGCGCGCCATTCATTCCAATTCTTCGCGTAAATATTATCCGCTGGTAAGCGTTCATTGCGGAGCGCTCAGCGAAAGCCTGCTTGAAAGCGAATTATTCGGCCACGAAAAAGGCGCGTTTACCGGAGCAATCTACAACCGGAAAGGAAGGTTTGAAATGGCCGACAGCGGCACAATCTTTCTCGATGAAATTGCCACCATTTCTTCAAAAATGCAGATTGAACTGCTGCGTGTTCTCGAAACAAAGAGTTTCGTCAGAGTTGGCGGCAATAAGGAGATATCTTCCGATTTCAGAGTGATTTGCGCAACTAACCGCGATCTGAAAAGTATGGTTGAACAGGGAATTTTCAGAGAGGATTTGTATTACCGTTTGAATGTTGTGAATATTACCGTGCCACCGCTCCGCGAGCGGATTGAGGATATTTCATTACTGGTTGATTATTTTATCAAAAAATACTGCGCCACCATGAATAAGCCGATGATCACTATTGACGAAGCGGCATTACGGCGAATGGAGGCGCACCCTTTTCCTGGGAACATACGCGAACTTGAAAACATGATAGAACGCGCCATCGTAATCGGCAACGGGAAGAAAATCACGCTTAAAGATCTTCCTTTTGGAAAGGATATGATTGATAATTCCATTGAAAGCCTCGATGATTTCGAAAAGTCCTTTATCCGGCAGATTCTGAATAAATATAGCTGGAATATTTCCCGCACCGCAAAAGCTTTAAAAGTTGACCGGGTAACGCTTTATAACAAGATCAAAAAGTACGATCTGAAACCTGATGAATAAAACAACAGCGTTCGGCAATATTTCTGAATACCCCGTGTTGAGATTCATTTTTTCATGATGTTTTCTGAATGACTCCTCAAAATATTACATTAATCTCGTTCGGGTACTTCGAGAAACACTTTCTTGAGAAGATCGGCGAAGCCGTGAAGCAGGAATTTAACTATCCGGTAAATATTAAGGAATCTCATGTTGACCTGAGCGAATTTTTTGACCCTGCCCGAAGGCAGTACAACGGGAATAAACTATTAAAAACAGTTGATGATATTTCTATTCCAGGCTCTCTGAAAACGATGGGATTGTTTAGTGTTGATATTTTTATTCCCATTCTGACCTATATTTTCGGGCAGGCATATTTAAACGGACGTTCAGGAATTGCGTCGCGGTACAGGCTGAGCAATGAAAGTTATGGAATGCCGGCAGATGAGAATCTTATGCTCACTCGATTAATAAAAGAGGTAATACACGAACTTGGACATACTTTCGGATTGATTCATTGTCATGTTCCCGACTGTGTAATGCGATCAAGCGCTTATGTGGAGGATATTGACCAGAAAGGACATTCACTATGCATCAGGTGCCGCGGTGAATTCGGTTTGTTACAATAGCAGGATATTAGTTCTCACCCCAGAATTGACTTGCAACATCAGCATCCCGATGAACTGAAAAAATATTGGACGTTCTGAGTGAGTAACTGAATAGCTCGCTTGAGGTTACTCTGGTCTGTGAATAATCTTCGCGGTTTCTGTCCGGGTTTCTGAAATCAACCGGACAAAATAGACTCCGGCAGGAC
>JBAXRP010000187.1:0-9002 GCA_037131145.1 Bacteroidota bacterium | reverse complement strand
CCCGAGATTACCTGCATTTCGCCCGTGCGGTAACGTGCGACTTCAATTTTATGCAACCCGCTGTACCCTGTTGGAAAAAGTGCGGAATGCCATGCAAATAATCTCTCTTCTGTCAATGGTTGTAGATAGTTTTGGGTAGCGTCAAGCATCATGTCCACAACGCATTCAACGTTTCTGTCGGGGGGACTTAATCCTGCTACACCTATTCCTAAACGTCGCGCAATAGAATAACTAACCTGCCCGTAGTTAAGAGTTTCACCCTCTATTTCCGAAGATTTTACAACATCAAGTGTAAGCGTGTTAAGCATTGCTTCTTCTTTTGTTGAGAAGCCGATTGCCTTCATCTGTCCTGAAATCTTCCCCTGCAAATTACGAACTTCGCCAAATATGGCGCTGATAACAGCATCTTTCCAGGTAAAATTTGTCCAATCCTCGCGTTGATAAGTGTATTTTGCCATTTATTGTAAATTATCCTGCGGCAAATACAACAACCATTCGCCGCATAAAAGCGGAGAATAAACAAATTATTTAAACAGGGAAGAATGACTTTTCTGACGAGATTCAACCTTGAACCTTGAACCTCTACCCTCGAACCTTGAACCAATTCTATTTCTATCTTTGCAAACGCTATGATATCAGTAAATAATCTTTCGGTTCAGTTTGGCGGAGAGTCGCTTTTCGATCACATCTCATTTATTATCAATGATAAGGACAGGATCGGACTTGTGGGAAAAAATGGCGCCGGAAAGTCCACTCTTCTTAAAATCATTCAGGGACTTCAGAAACCATCGGAAGGGGATGTTATTGTTCCCGAAGGTCAATCTGTGGGTTACCTTCCGCAGGAACTGGAGTCGCAAAGCTCTAAAACCGTGCTGGAAGAAGCAATGAATGCCTTCAGTGAGGTTGTGCAACTCGAAGAACGAATTGCGAAATTTGAAAAGGAGATTCACGAGCGAAGCGATTTCGAGTCGGAGAATTATCATAAACTGATTCGCGGACATTCGGAAGCGATTGAAAGGTATCACCTTATTGGCGGACAATCGGTTCATGTTGATATTGAAAAGGTTCTGCTGGGATTGGGTTTTGAGCGCGAGGAATTTGATCGCAAAATGTCAACTTTCAGCAGCGGCTGGCAAATGCGGGTTGAAATTGCTAAAATTCTCCTCCGTAAACATGATGTTATTCTGCTCGACGAACCAACCAACCATCTCGACATTGAATCTATCCAGTGGTTTGAGGAGTACCTCGCAGGCTTTAAAGGAGCTGTAACGCTTGTTTCGCACGACAGGGCTTTTCTCGATAACGTAACCAGAAGAACCATCGAAATATCTCTCGGAAAGATTTACGATTATAAAGCCAATTACTCGGCGTATGTTGATTTGCGTGAAGAACGCATGGAAAACCAGATGGCTACCTACAACAATCAGCAACGCCAGATCCGACAGATAGAAAGATTTATTGATCGTTTCCGCTCAAAAGCTACCAAGGCTAAACAGGTTCAGTCGCGCATAAAAATGCTCGATAAGATTGATCTTGTTGACGTTGATCTGGTGGATGAATCGGGGATCAGGTTCCGGTTTCCCCCCGCCCCGCATTCCGGGAAAATTATTCTGGAAGGAAAAAATATTTCAAAAGACTATCCTCAGAAAAGAGTGTTGAGCGATATTAACTTTTCTGTTATCAAGGATGACCGAATTGCTTTTGTAGGGAAAAACGGCGAGGGCAAAACCACGTTGTCGAAAGTAATTACCGGCATTGTTGATTTCACCGGCGACCTGAAATTCGGACACAACGTAGTGATTGGCTATTACGCCCAGAATCAGAGCGATTTTCTTGATCCTGAAAGAACGGTTTTTCAAACTATTGACGACATTGCCGTTGGAGATATCCGTCCGAGGATTAAAGGCATTCTGGGCGGTTTTTTATTTAGCGGCGACGATATTGAGAAGAAGGTAAAGGTGCTTTCAGGAGGCGAAAAATCGCGGCTTTCACTTGCCCGACTTTTGCTCACGCCAGCCAATCTTCTTATCCTCGACGAGCCAACCAATCATCTTGATATGCGATCGAAAGATGTGCTTAAAAGCGCTTTGCTGCAATATAATGGCACACTTATCATTGTATCGCATGATCGCGATTTTTTACAAGGGTTGACTAACCGCGTTTTTGAATTCAGACACGGAAAATTCAAAGAGTATATCGGCGATATATATGATTTTCTGGAACAACGAAGATTAAGAACGTTGAATGAACTCGACGCCGCACAAAAGAAGTCGTCGTTACAGACCGGCAAAGACCAGTATTCGCAGAATAAACTCGATTGGGAAAAGCGCAAAGAGAACGATAAAGAGATCAGGAAGGTAAAAACTCAGGTCAGTAAAAGCGAATCGGAAATTGAACGGATCGAATTGGCAATAAAGGATAAGGAAGCTATGCTGGCGACGCCTGAGAAATACCAGAAACAGATACAGGATGGCAGCCTTTATCAGTTATATGAAGAATTAAAACAATCTTTATCGAGAGAGATGAAACGGTGGGAAGAACTCAATTATGAACTGGAGATACTGGAAGATTAATTGTCACCTTTCGCGGCAAAGCATTTCGTCCATCAGAGAAAGCAATTCTCCTTTTGAGTTCTTACCGAAGTTAAGCGAAGCGAGGATTTCCAGCGCGTTCTTATGATGTTTTTCGATCTCCATCCGGGTAATTTCATCAATATGCAGTTGTTTGTAGATTTCAATGATACCTGAAATCTTTTTATCTGAATCGGTTCCCGAACCTAAGAAAAGATCAGTCAGATTCTGGCGGGTTTGCGCATCAGCCAGTTGATGTGATTTCAGGAAGAGGTAGGTCTTTTTGTTAGTGGCGATATCGCCGCCAATTGTTTTTCCGAACTTTGAGATATCCCCGAAGGCGTCGAGAAAATCGTCCTGAAGCTGAAAGGCAAGACCAAGTTCTATTCCGGCGGCGTAAATTTTATCGGCTGAAAAAGTGTCGGCGCCGGCAATAATTGCGCCAAGTTTCATGCTACAGGCAATCAATACTGCGGTTTTCAGGCGGATCATCATCATGTAATCGTCAATTGAAACTTCCGTCTGCGTCTCGAAATTCATATCATACTGCTGTCCTTCACAAACTTTCCGCGCCGTGTAATTGAACAGATCGAGCACCTGTGGCAGGAGCTTAGGATTCGTCTTTGCTACAAATTCATAAGCAAGAACGAACATTGTATCGCCGGATAAAATTGCCGTATTGACGTCCCACTTTTGATGAACGGTTTCTTTGCCGCGCCGCAGCGGCGCATGATCCATAATGTCGTCGTGAAGAAGAGTGAAATTATGAAAAATTTCCAGTCCCATGGATGGAAAGACTGCCTCTTCGATATCGCCGCCAAATAATTCGCATGAAAGAAGAACGAGTACAGGTCTCAGTCTTTTCCCTCCCTGATCGAGGGTATATGCAATGGGTTCGTAAAGATGTGTGGGCTGATGGATAAAGCGTGTATCGCCGAATGCTTCACCAATCCGATTTTGTAGTTCTTTGAGCGTGTGCATATTCAGAAAAAGCGGTTAGTCAACCAAATTGATGAGGTATTGACCGTAACCGCTTTTCAGAAGCGGTGTGGCAATACGGTTTAGCTGTTCCCGGTTGATAAATTTCATGCGATAAGCAATTTCTTCGATACAACCGATTTTCAGTCCCTGACGGTTTTGAACAACCTCAACAAACTGTGCCGCCTGAAGCAGCGATTCAAAAGTGCCGGTATCGAGCCAGGCGATACCACGGCTTAAAACGCCAACTTTCAGGTTCCCGTTTTCAAGGTACCAACGGTTAACATCGGTGATTTCATATTCCCCGCGTTTGCTTGGTTTGATATTTTTTGCAACCTCAACAACCGTATTATCATAAAAATATAGTCCGGGGACGGCAAAATTAGATTTTGGTTCTTTTGGTTTTTCTTCAATGGAAAGCGCCTTGAAATTCTCATCAAATTCTACTACTCCATAACGTTCAGGATCGTGGACGTGATAGGCAAATACAACCCCGCCGTCGGGATCATTGTTTTCAGAAACAATCTGAGACAACCCATTTCCGTAAAAAATATTATCTCCCAGTACGAGGGCTACTTTGTCGCGACCAATGAAATGATCTCCAAGCACAAATGCCTGCGCCAATCCGTTTGGAATAATTTGCTCTTTATATGAAAAGGAACATCCGAGCGATTCGCCAGCGCCAAGCAACTGTCTGAAATTTGGAAGATCGGCGGGGGTTGAGATAATCAGAATCTCACGGATACCAGCCATCATAAGTACCGAAAGCGGGTAATAGATCATCGGTTTATCATAAATCGGCATCAGTTGCTTGCTTACAGCCAGCGTAAGCGGATGCAGACGAGTGCCGGCGCCTCCGGCAAGAATAATTCCTTTCATGTCATCAGATTTTGAAATGAAATGTAAAAGTAGTAAACAATGTAAAAAGTCGGTGGTTTATCGAATTTTTTTATCGCTTTTGTTGAAATCAATATCTTTAAGATCAACATCGGTCTGATCTTCGTAGATATCCACAAACGGTTCCTCAAATGCCTTGGTGGTGCTCCATTTATCAAGGGTAAGCAACATCGAAGGCAGGACAAACATATTCAACAAACCTGCAACAAGAAGGGTGAACGAAATAAGAAAACCCAATGCCTGTGTGCCGCCAAAAGTTGAAAGAATGAAAATTGCGAATCCGAAAAATAGTACGGTTGACGAATAAATCATACTGTAACCGGTTTCCTTAAGCGCCGAAATCACCGATATTGGAATATTATGCCCTGTGTGTTTCAGTTGCAACCGGTATCGCGAAAGGAACTGAATTGAGTTATCAACTGAAATGCCAAGCGCGATGCTGAAAATCAAAATGGTTGAAGGTTTTATGGGAATCCCGGTGAAACCCATCAGCGCGGCGGTCATTAGCTGAGGAATGAGGTTGGGAGCTAATGAAATCAGGATCATTCGCCAGGATGTAAAGAGAAAGGCAAGCAGTATGGCAATAACTACAACCGCAAGGGCAATGCTTTCCCAGAGATTTCGGATAAGGAAGTTTGTTCCCTTTAAAAAGACAACGCTGGTTCCGGTGATGGCCACGTTGTATTTTGCCGGATTAAAAATTGAATCTATAATTGGTTTCAACTCGCGCTGAATGCTGTCTATGCGCTTTGTGCCCACATTCGCCATCTGAACGCTGATGCGGGTTACCTGGTAATTCGAATCAATAAAACTATCGAGTATCGAACGTTTTTTTCCGGCAAATGACGGTATATAGCCAGCCATAAATGTCAACTCGTTGGAATTTGGCAAGCCATAATATGCAGAATCTCCGGCGTAAAATGCCTGCCTTGCGGCTTTAATAACCTCAACAACCGATAGCGCTTTCGATAGTTCTTTAAAAGTTTTCAGGCTGTCCTGCAAACGATCAATTTTTTTCAGGGTTGTCAGGTTGAAAACACCCTTTTTCTTTTTGGCGTCAACCGAAATTTCAAGCGGCATGATTCCTTTAAAATGTTTTTCAAAGAAAAGCATATCCTTATAAATCGGGTCGCGTTTTGAAATATCATCTACAATGGTTCCGCTGGATCTAAGCCTCAGAGCGCCAACAACTCCGAGAACGATACAAACGCCCATTGCATAATAGATGGGATTGCGATAGTTTTCGACCCAATAAACAGCTTTTTCAATCAGCGATTTGGCAAGACTTTCCTCAATGTGTTTAGTGTATTTCGACTTAGGCGGTGGTAAAAAGCTGAAAAAAATCGGAACAAGCGTCAAAGAGAGAACATATATGCACATGATATTAAGCGCCGCGATTAAACCGAATTCCACAAGCAGTTTATTATTGGTAATCACAAATGCGGCAAAACCGGCTGCCGTTGCCGCATTGGTAAGCAGGTTGGCAACGCCGATTCGCTGGATAACTCGCGATAACGCTTTTGCCTGATTCCCGTGAATGGTATATTCGTAATGGTATTTATTGAGGATAAAGATGCAGTTTTCTACGGCGATAACGATCACAAGAGGAGGAATGATTGAAGTGAGCATGGTGATTTTGTACCCGAAAAGCGCCATCATACCCAGCGCCCAAATCACGCTGATCATCACAATCACCATTGGGAAGATGACTGCCTTCGCCGATCTGAAAAAAAGGAATAAAAAAAACGCCGAGATCAGAAGGGCAAGAATTACAAACAATTTGAGTTCCCTCAGCAATTTTGAGGCAATCAGAGTATTGATGTATGGAAGACCTGAATAATGAACCTCGATTTGCGTTCGTTTTGAAAAGCGGTCAACCATCGAAGTAATATCCCTAATCAGTCGGTCGCGATCTTTCGAATGAATCGTTTTTTTGTCGAGAGTAATTGCCATCAGATAGGCTGAAGTCGCCGGATTGTACAAAATTCCACGGTAAAATGGAAGCGAAAGAATTACCGAGCGGATTGAATCAACGGTTGCCTGTATAGCAGGTCTGTCGGGAGAAATCGCCTTGAACTCAAACTTTTTCAGCGAGTCATTTTTTACAAGATTATACAGTCGTGAAGGCGAAACAACTTCGGAAACTCCCTTGATTTTTTTCAATGAATCCGACAGATCATACAAAGCCTGATAATGTTGGAGCTGAAAGAAATACTTGTCGGCTATTCCAATAAACATTACCGTGCCGTCCTGTCCGAACTTTTTCACAAAAGTTTGATATACAATGCTTGTGGAATCTTCTGCCGGGAGTATGCTGGCGCTCTCATACTGAATTTTCACCTGAGTTGCCATATAACCCATGAAAACTGTTATCACTGCAACTACCGCAATAATTGTAATTCTGTTTCTAAGAATAGTCCTGACCAGAAAGTTCCACACGGTCTAAATTTTTGGGTTGCAAAATTACGAAAAACCATGTTAGAAAAGGGAATCTCCTCAACTGATAGTCCTGAAAGGGCGAAATATTTACAGACGTAAAAAAGATACCGCCCTTTCAGGGCTGGAGCTGTTTATAATTTGACGCTGCGATGGCGTTAACCCACGGTTATTGATATTATGCCGCTTTTCGGCTGATTGAAGATCAATCCTTCAATAGTAATATTGTGCTCAATCCATTCGCTTGTTCGATTATTCGATTGTTCAATATTTTCAGCCATTTCAAACACTGTCAGGTCTTGCAGATATTGTCAGGTTTTGTTTTGAAGCCAGACCTGTCAGGGTCTGAAAGACATTGTAAATATAATTTAAAATATTTTGTTAATGATTGGTATTCATTCATATATAGTGACTATTTTGAATATTGGATTGATGCGTAAGTAACTAATGCAGTAATTTTGAATCTGAAAAACTATCCAAACTCAACTGGCGATGGGGTGTTTTTTTCGAGGAATCTATTATTGATTTATGGTAAACGGTGAGTGAACTTGTACTTTGTCGTAAACTAATTCTTTGACGTTGATGAGTGGCGTCTTTCTAATCCCATTCGTTAAAACGCTTAAAGTTTTGACGGTAAATTCTGACAGACATCAACAAAAAACCACCCTTTCAGGTGGTTTCAGATAGAAGTATTCGGGGAGAATATATTGATAGAGTTACTCAAAGTCGGCTTCATAGTGTGACACTGGCGAGAGTTGATTGATATCTATTGAAACCTGATAAACGGAATCAGTAAAATCAGCTTCCGCAGGCATTATAGGAGAAAGTCCAATAACTGAAACCATTTCAACTGAAAAATCCTCAAAGGATGCAACAATTGGCGTTAATGGCGACAATCCAAAAAATGTAATCTCTGTTGTAATGTCTTCAAAGGTTGCTTCGGCAGGCGTTAATGGAAAGAGCGTTGTCGTTTTGATGGTTGAATTTATTTCGGTTACCGGAGTGGTTATATTTTCATTACCGGCAAATAAAATTCCTATTTGAAGTGAGAGGATTACTGCGAGGATGATTTTTGTTGTTTTCATTTTCTTTGGTTGTTTGAGGTTGATGAAGCAAATATATGACGAAACAGCGGGGTGGCGCATTGATATTCTATCTTTCCAGGATAACGCCCGGCAAAATGCGGATTAATATCGGCGAAATATGTTGGCGACATTACGATCGTAAATTCCAAATTCCAAAACCCAAAACCCAAATCCCTGCTGTCAGGGCATTTATTTCATGACCCTTGCTCGTTTTTCTCCTGGAATTTCAGATTTTGAATTTGGACATGTGATTTTTTAAACTGTACGGTTTTACCCCGTTTAGATTATAGCTGTGAATGTACGTAAAATGTTATACCTTTGTAATAACATAATAAAAATTACAGATAATTCACAATCGTTCAAATTTAATAGATCAACAATGAGGGTACATTTAAAAACACAACCTTGCCATCAAATAATTCCATTTAATCACCAGCATTTATTGGTAGGGACAATACATAAATGGTTAGGATGGAACGAAGAGCACGGCAGAATTTCCTTATACTCATTCTCCAGATTAACTGGCGGAAAGTCAAAACCGGAGGGATTAACATTCGAGACGGGCAGCTCATTTTTCTTTAGTTCCCATGATGTTACGATAATAAAAAGACTAATCGAAGGAGTTACCGCTGATTCGGCTATGTTTCATGGACTCCGAATTCAGGAAATCATGATGCAGGAAGACCCTGATCTAATCAACCGTGAAATCTTCCAGGTTGGGAGTCCGATTTTTATCAAACGGAGGGAGGGAGAAAATATCGCTCATATTCTATACAAAGATCCCCGCGCTTCTGCGTGTTTGGTTGAATCGTTGAAGTCTAAAATGGAAGTTGCGGGAATGGAGGATGATTCACTGGAGATAAACTTTGTGAGTGATTATCAGAAAGCGTCCACAAAGAAAATCAATTACAACGGGATTGAAAACCGGGCAAGTTGGTGTCCGGTAGTTATAAAAGGCAAGCCCGAAACCAAGCTTTTCGCCTGGAATGTCGGATTGGGCAATTCAACTGGAATTGGGTTTGGAGCAATCATTTAA
>JBAXRP010000186.1:0-9013 GCA_037131145.1 Bacteroidota bacterium | reverse complement strand
AGAGAAATTGCGATCATCGTAAAGCACCATG
Source organism: Bacteroidota bacterium (assembly GCA_037131145.1). GTDB lineage: Bacteria > Bacteroidota > Bacteroidia > Bacteroidales > FEN-979 > CAIVAT01. Next base: position 8,982 of record JBAXRP010000186.1, on the reverse strand, counting down.
CCGCTGTCAACCTCGAAAAGTCCAACCAGACATTTCATGAGCACGGTCTTACCGGAGCCGCTTTGTCCGATAATCAGGTTGGTTTTTCCCTTTTCAAAAATATAGGAAACATCTTTCAGAACATGATTTTCCCCAAAGGTCTTGTTGATTTTTCTGGTTTCGATCATGTTAGCAGAAGTTGCGTTAATACAAGGTTGAAAAGAATGATGATAACGCTGCTGTAAACCACCGCCTTGGTACTAGCCTGGCCAACTTCGAGCGCTCCGCCATTGGTAACGTACCCATAATATCCCGATACCGAAGAGATGATGAATGCAAAAAAAACGGTCTTGATGAGGGCATAAAAGATAGTATAGCCCAGGAAATCAATCCGAATTCCCTGCACGAAATCGTTGGATGTTACCAGTTTCGACGCCAGCATGGCGATCCAGCCGCCGAGAATACCCATCCACATACTGAAAATAATCAGAGCCGGGTTGATAAGTATCGAAGCCACAACCTTTGGAAAAATCAGGTAGTTAGCAGAATTTACACCCATAATCTCAAGGGCGTCTATCTGCTCGGTGACGCGCATCGTGCCAATTTCCGAAGCAATCCGCGAGCCAACTTTCCCTGCAAGGATAAGACTGATAACCGTAGGAGAGAACTCAAGAATAACGCTCTGGCGAACTGTAAAGCCAACCATTGACATCGGGATCAGCGGACTCGTTATATTGTAAGCAGTCTGTATGGCAACCACAGCTCCCATGAAAGCCGATATAAACGCAACAATGCCCAGCGATTCGAGTCCGAGACTGTTGATTTCACTAATCAATTGATTCCAGAATATCCTGCCCTTCTGAGGCATGCTGAAGACCTTCTGCATCAACAATACATAATTCCCAATATGAATAAAAACTTTTTGCATAAAATCTTTTTGCTAAAATACCATTTTTCCCGGAAATGACGTTTTCTGTTTAAAAAACGAGAGAGAGAGAGTAATCGTTTATAAACCTTGAAAACAGTTAAAGTAGCTCCACCGCTGAAGTCGCATAATATTAATAACCGTGGGTGAAGCCCACGGAAACCATGCAATAAATAAACCGAGAACCCTGAAAAGTTCTCGCCGATTCACCGGTATTCCTTCTTTCATCGTCAAATCTCCAGAAATTATCGAGTTTTCATCAGGAAAAAACTAATTTTGTTTTTATTATTTTTTTCATCTTATATTTTTATTTTTTCTTAGAAATTTCAGCGCTACAACTATGAAAAAAACAAAATCAATTTTTTCGCAAATCTTAAACCGATTTGCAATTTTAACCATGCTTACAGGTATAGTTTTCATGATGACAGAAATACAAGCTCAAGAGGTCAGCCACGGCTTCAAACTGATAGAAAAACGGTTTGTTAAGGAGGTGAATGCAGAATGTTATTCTTACCGACATATAAAAAGCGGCGCCCGTTTGTTGAAAATCGCCGCCGACGATCCCAATAAAATGTTCGGAATTGCCTTCAAAACTATTCCAGACAGCGACAATGGCGCTCCGCACATTCTGGAACATTCAGTACTGAACGGTTCAAAAAAATTTCCGGTGAAAAGTCCGTTTGACGTATTGTCAAAAGGTTCGCTCAAAACTTTCCTTAACGCCATGACGGGAAAAGATATCACCTTTTATCCGGTGGCGAGTATGAACAATAAGGACTATTTCAACCTGATGAACGTATATCTCGATGCAGTTCTTAATCCCCTTCTCTATTCCGATCCTAAGATTTTACAACAGGAAGGCTGGCATTATGATTTGAGCGATAAGGATAGTCCTGTAACGTATAAAGGCGTTGTTTATGGCGAAATGAAAGGGGCTTTTTCCAATCCCGAAGAGGAACTCGGTTATCAGATTTATAAGAACCTTTTTCCCGATAATGGTTACGGGTTCGAATCGGGAGGTTATCCCGCTGCAATTCCAACTCTCACCCAGGATGCTTTTACCGCTTTCCACAAACGTTTTTATCATCCTGAAAACAGCTACATTATTCTTTATGGAAATGCGGATTTGGATAAGGAGCTTGAATTCATTGACAAGGAGTATCTTTCGAAATACAACCGCGCCAATTCACGGGTTGCGATTGAAGATCAGAAGCCATTTGCAGCAATGAAAGATATAACGGCGTCGTACCCGGTTATGGAAGGCTCGGATACAACCAACCAGACCTTTCTTTCGCTAACGCTTGTTGCCGGGCATAACACCGACGGGGCGCTCAATATGGCGCTCGATGTGATTACCGAATTGCTTGTAAACCAGGAGACGGCGCCAATCCGGCTGGCTTTGCAGAAAGCGGGAATAGGTCAGGATGTATCAGCTTCCGTTTCCAATTATAAACAAAACGTGGTTCAAATCACGGTTCAAAATGCCAATGCCGGCGATAAACAAAAGTTCTACGAAATTGTAATGAGCTCCATCGGCGAAGCCCTTAAAAAAGGTTTCGATAAAAGTGAAATCCAGGGTGTGCTGAACCGTTCCGAATTTCACCTCAGAGAGGGCAACAATGTCCAGAAAGGACTTGTTTACCTTATGCAGATCTACCCGGGATGGTTCTTTGCCGACGATCCCTTTCAGGGGCTGGAATACGAGAAGTCGCTTACCGAGGTAAAAAAATCACTGACTACCGACTATCTTGAAACCATCGTTAAAAAATATTTTATCAACAACCCTCATTCCATCCTGGTAACACTGGTTCCCGATCCTCTTCTTGATAAACAGCGTAATGCCATTATGCAGGAAGAGCTGAAAAATTACAAATCAAAACTTGACGACGCGACAGTTGCTTCGCTTGTAAAAGGAACACAGGATTTGGTTGCTTTCCAAAAAGAGGAGGATTCTCCGGAAGCGCTTGCAACCATCCCTTCTTTAACGTTGAAAGATATTGATCCTAAGGCTATCTGGTACGGCGTAACACGGAAACAGGTTGCCGGAATACCTGTTTTGCATCACGAAACATTTACCAACGACATTATTTACGCCAGCCTCTATTTTGATATGCGCACTGTTCCACAGGAGATGATTCCCTATATTTCACTTTTGTCAAATCTTCTCGGTTCAATGAATACTGAAAAATACAGTTATGGAGATTTGAATAAAGCGATGAATATCAATACAGGCGCCCTCTATACAACATTAAGATCATACCTTGAAAATCTAAACGACTCAAGCCTTATCCCGAAATTTGTGGTAGTATCGTCGGCTATGAAAGATAAGGTTGACAAAGCGCTGGAACTTTCTGCGGAAATAGTGAATAAAACCCAGTTTACCGATACGGCGCGTTTAAAAACGTTGCTGGTTCGTCATCAATCGCAACTTGAAGCGTCAAAAAAACAGGAAGGCGCCAGCGTTGCAGCAACACGACTCCCTTCCTATTACAGCAATTCAGGGATGTTCAATGAATTGATCAATGGTCTCGACTATTATTGGTTTGTAACGGATTTAACCAAAGGATTTGAGAAAAATTCGGATCAGATCATTGCCAATTTGAAGAAAGCGTCAAAACTGCTGTTTACAAAAGGCAACCTGATGGCGTCAGCCACTTGTGCCGCCAAAGATCTGCCGGCATTTGAAAAAGGAGTTACAAAGTTTGCCGCATCCTTACCGCAAACAAAACCGGTTTATGAAACCTGGACATTTAAGCCTGAGAAGAAAAATGAAGGTATTCTTGCCGCATCAAAAGTTCAGTATGTTTATGAAGGTTACAATTTCAAGAAGCTGGGATTTAGCTGGAATGGAAAAATGCGTGTGCTGAATCAGATTCTTTCGAGAGATTGGTTAAGAACCAGGATTCGCATCATAGGCGGGGCTTATGGCGCCGCCGCCAATATTTCGCCAACCGGAATGATCTTTTTCTCTTCTTACCGCGATCCAAACCTGCAAGAGACATTTGAGACTTACTCAGGAGCGACCGATTACCTTGCAAAATTCGAAGCCGACGAACCCGGTATGACCCGCTATATCATTGGAACCATTGCCGGAATGGATATGCCGCAATCGAATGTTCAAAGGGGCGATCAGGCGGTGAATTATTTCTTTACCAAACGCACGGCTGAAGATCTTCAGCGCGACCGCGACGCCGTTATTGCCACCACGGTTGACGATATCCGCGGATTTGCCGGAATGATAAAAGCTATGACCGGTCAGCGCGCATGGTGTGTTTACGGCAATTCCGAAAAACTCAATGCTGCGAAGGAACTTTTTGACAGCCTGATACAGGTGGACCGGAAATGACGAGTCTTTATAAACACTGTCAGGTCTTGCAGACGCTGTCAGGTTTAGCGTAGCAGTCAGACCTGTTTAAATGGGCTGCATTCATAGTTACCATTTTTGGCGCCATTTGCGACAGTGTTGAAAACCTCCAATCCTGACTGAAAGCAATAAGCAGTTAAATTTATTTATAACGACATGGATAATTTTTTTCTATCTTTGGCGGCTCTCACTGACTACTTCCCCGTTGATGATTCCCCTTTGCCTGGGATAATATTTTTCAGATATTTTTGAATTAGAATCATTTAGCCTTAATCATTACTGATTTGAACACATTTAATGGAATAGTTACGCAATGTGAGAAGCTGGCTTTCGATCTCTCTTTTGAAAGAGCCAGAGCGTGGAAATCACAGGAGAAAGACCGTGTCCTTATCGGACACATGCCGGTTTATTTCCCTCGTGAAATTATTCATGCAGCAAATGGACTCGCTGTTGGCATTCTTGGAGGCGGCGATAAAAAACTGATCATCAAAGGCGACGCTTATTACCAGTCGTATATCTGCCATTTACCGAGGAGCATCGTAGAACTTGCCCTTGATAAACATTTTGCAGATTTTGACGGGTTCATTTTTCCTTCCATTTGCGACGTCATCCGGAATCTTTCCGGCATGTTCCAGTTACTGGGCGAAGGTAAATTTGTAAAGTATCTCGACTTCCCGCAAAACTTTGTACGCAATATCGGAGGCGAATTTTACAGATATGAGCTACAGACAGTTCTCGATGCGGTTTATAAGCTGAATGGCGTGGAGGTAACTCCGCAACGGCTTAACCATTCCATTGGGTTGTTCAATATTAACCGCAATCTGATTAAGCAACTTTATGATATTCGCCAGGAGTTTCCCTGGAGATTGTCCGCCGCAGATGTTTATCATATTGTTCGTGCAGGATATGTAATTCCTGTGGAAGTGCACAACGAGATTCTTTCGGAAGTAATCGGGCAAATATGGGAGGAGACCGGGATCCCGATGGATAAGATTCGCGTGCTCGTAATCGGCGCCTTCTGTGAACAGCCACCTGTTGGACTTATCCGCACCATTGAGCTGGCAGGCTGCTATATTGTTGAAGACGATTTCCTTCTGGGGGCAAGGTGGATACAAGGCGATATTGAAACAAACAGCGCCGATCCGCTGGAATCCATTACCGGCGCATACCTCGAAAAAAGTACCTTCTCCTCTTCAGTTTACGATGTTGGCAATCCGAAAGAGGCGCGGCTGCTGAAACTTATTCAGCAGCGAAAAGTTGACGGAGTCATTTTTGCAGCGCCAAGTTTCTGCGACCCCGCACTGCTCGATCATCCAATCCTGCAAAAAGAGTGCAACGATAAAAATATCCGGTTCATCAGTTTCCTGTTCAGTGAAAATACAGGTCAGTTCAAAGTCATCAAAGAACAGGTGGGAACATTCTCCGATTCGATAAAACTCTGGGACTGACCGGTGACAAGCTACAAATTATAAACCTGCTGATAGAGTAATATATGTCAAAAGAGGTGGCAAAAGAGCGTAGTATGATCATCCAGAAAGAGATGATTACACAACTTTTCAAGGAACTTAGCGCCGCAAAGGAGACCGGAAAAAAAGTAGTATATACCTTCGTTCCGGGCAACATCTCCGAGCTGATCCTCTCTTTTGGCATGCTTCCGGTATATCCCGAAATCAACGCTCTGCAATCGGGAATGCGTAAAAAATCGGGAGATTACATCCGCGACGCCGAACAGCATGGACATTCCGAAGATGTTTGCACCTACGTGAAATGCGACGTTGGTATGATGCTCAACGGAAACATCGGTCCCACAGGCGAAAAAATTCCCAGCCCCGATCTGCTTCTGTTGAGCTATACAGGTTGCTTTACATTTCTGAAGTGGTTCGAAACTCTGGAACGGCTTTATCCCGGCGTGCCCGTTGCGCTGCTTCATACGCCATACCAGGAGGCAGGCAAGGTTACTCCACAGATGACCGCCTATATGGTAAAGCAGTTGAAAGAGGAGGTGATTCCTAAAATGGAAAAGGTTTCGGGAAACAAATACGATGAAGAAAAATTAAAGTCAATACTCCGAAACTCCTCTAAAGTTGAGGATTACATCGTAAAAATATTCGATACCACCAAACACCGCCCCTCCCCTATTGACGCCTATTTTGCCGGAGTTTATTATATTGGTCCAATCAACAGCGGCTTCAGGGGAACGCCTGAGGCGGTTGATTATTACGCCGAGCTCTATAAAGAAATTCTTACCCGCATAGAAAAGAAACTTGGTCCGATAACCCCCGAAGGCGAAATGGAAGAGGAGCGTTTCCGCCTCGTTGTTGAAGGTCCTCCCAACTGGACACATTTTCGTGAGTTCTGGAAACTCTTTTATGACATGGGCGCCGTGATTGTTGCCTCATCCTATACCAAAGTTGGCGGGGTTTACGATATGGGATTCCGCGTAAATCCCGATAAACCGTTAGAGAGTCTGGCAGAATATTGCATGAACTGCTACACAAATCTCAACCTCCCCCAAAGGGTTGAGCTCCTTTCGAAATGTATTAGCGACTACCACGCCGACGGGTTCCTCGTCAATTCAATCAAGAGTTGTAACTCATTTTCTGCCGGGCAACTGATGATCATGCAGCGCCTTGAACAAAAGCTTGAAATTCCCATTGGGTTCATCGAATCCGACCTGGTAGATCCGAGGTATTTCTCTTACTCGAATATCAAAAACCGGCTGGAATCGTTTTTTCAGATGCTCGAACAGCGGAAGATGATCTTTACCCGACAATGAAACTAATTTGAGATTTTGTCATTCTCCTGTAAACGGAGTAGGAATAGTATAATTTAAAAGGTACATCAATGAAGAAATATTTTCTCGGAATAGATCTTGGATCAACAACTTCAAAAGCAATTATCATTGATGAAAACGACCGGATTATCGGTCGCGGAATTACAAATACCAGGGCAAATTATACCGTTGCAACTGAAATTGCACGGCTCGAAGCTATCTATAATGCACGGTTTTCGCTGCTGAAGATGAAACTCGAAGACGAGATTGAACGTAAGCCTGAGTACAGAAGATACCTCCGCGATATTGAATCGGTTTTTCAGTACCTTCAATTCAAAAGAAGACTCGACAGGCTGAATGTTCAGTTCCGCGATACCATTGAAGACGCCTTCAATGGTGAAAAAAAAGAGAAGATTTCAGTTTACATTTCACGCATAGTAAATGAAATCGGACCCACAATCCTCAATGAATATCTTACCGGCAACCTTGGAAAAAAGAATCAGTTCTTCAGGGATATTGTAAGCGAAAAATACAACCAGGAGGTTAACGGGCTTCCAAAAGAGTTTTTTGAACCAATGATGCTTGTCTATGATAAGAGTATTTCTCATGTTGAAAATGAGCTCACAGAATATGACTTCAGGGAGTTGGTTTATCAGGCAATGGAACTGCTGAATGATAAATATGCCGATATGGATAATTCCACGCCGGATGAAACAGCTATTGGTTTCGACAGTGAAATGAACCTTCTTAAAGGAAACCACAAACAAATTTTCGACTCGCTTAAAGGTCATATAGGATTTATCGCCAATCTCGATATTCACATAACCAACATGGTAGGAACTGGCTATGGAAGAGCGCTGCTGCCGTTTCCCGAAAAATCAATCCGGTCGGAGATACTTTGCCACGCTTTCGGAGCTCACGCAGTTTTTCCAAACACCAGAACCGTTCTGGATATTGGGGGACAGGATACCAAAGCCATTCAGGTTGACAGCCGCGGACTTGTCACCAGTTTTTATATGAATGATCGTTGCGCCGCCGGATGCGGAAGGTATCTCGGATATATTGCGGATGAATTTAATATTTCGCTCAATGAACTCGGACCTCTTGCAATTGAAGCCACAAGCGAAGTGAACATCTGCTCCACCTGCACTGTTTTTGCAGCAGCCGAAATCAGGGAATTGCTAAATGTTGGTCAGAAACGCTCTGATATTTTAGCCGGACTTCACCGCGCCATCGTTATGCGGGCAATGTCGCTGCTTGCACGTTCGGGAGGCGTACGCAACGAATTTACTTTTACCGGAGGCGTGGCTCGGAATCAGGCGGCGCTTAAGTATGTTTCCGATCTGGTATTGAAGAATTACGGAATGGATATCAAGATCAATGTTCATGCCGATTCAATATTTATGGGAGCTTTGGGAGGCGCGATGTTTGCCGGAAGAACCAATTAAATAACGAAATAGCGAAAAATAAGGTTTCACCATTTATCTAAAATACAAAGATGGAGGATCAAAATATTTACACTTTCGGGGTTGATGTAGGCAGCAGTAATATCAAAGCGGTACTGATGTCCTATTCGGGAACGCCGTTCATAATTGGCAAGGAGACCGAGAAAATCAGGAAAAGAAACCCTGAGATGGTAGCCAATCAACTGATTGACCATGTACTGGAGCAGAATAACCTCAAAAGCAGCGACATTACTTACCTTGCCACTACAGGCGAAGGCGAGGCTCTCCAGCGGAAGCGGGGACATTTTTACAGTATGACCACCCACTCGAAAGGCGGCGCATTCCTGAAACCTGGTTCTTTGACCGTTATTGACATGGGGGCTTTGTACGTGAGAGCTATCAAAATCAATGAAATGGGAAGGGTGCTCGATTATAAAATGACGGGGCAGTGCGCTTCCGGATCAGGACAGTTTATTGAGAATATTTCGCGTTACCT
>JBAXRP010000185.1:0-9067 GCA_037131145.1 Bacteroidota bacterium | reverse complement strand
CACTTAACACTTAACACTTAACACTTAACACTTAACACTTAACACTTAACACTTATTTTTTATGAAACATTTTTTTACCCTTGTTTTACTCGCTTTTGCGATGAATTATGGCTACTCTCAATCAAATCTTCCTAACGGAGATTTTGAAAACTGGTACAACATTATTGTTAGTCCTTCTTTGAACTACGATGAACTCGGAACTGGTCCAACAGATAATTGGATATCCACTTTAAATTCCCTCGCGCTGGTTCCCACCTCTTTACAAGGACCCGGTCCTGTAACTGTTTTTAAAACTACCGATAAATACTCAGGTACTTATGCCGCGAAAGGTGTTTCAGCGCTTTTTCAACTGGGACAAATCCCTATTTTTATTCCCGGAATGATAGGAACGGCAGTAATGGATTTTGCAGGCATCAGGGCTTTGCTCGGTAAACCTTGCGCAAACTGCAAGCCTTTGCGATTCAAAGGTTTTTATAAGTTTGAGCCGGTTAACGGAGATTCCTGCGCCGCCATAATTCTGCTTTCAAAATGGAATGCTACTGCAAAAAAACGCGACACTATCGGATACGGGCGAATGGTTCAGAAGAGCGCCGTGAATACTTATACACAGTTTGATATTCAGGTCAATTATACTTCCTCAGAAGTTGTTGATTCCATGACTTTGCTGGTGGTTTCGAGCGCGGGCGTAAACTTTATTAAATTTATGGAGAGTCATGGGGAGATTGGCAGTACTATGTATGTGGATGAACTTACCCTTGAATATTCCGAAGGAATTCAACAGGTTCTTATGCCTGAAGTAGCTGTTCATGTCTATCCGAATCCTGCTTCCGATATCCTGAATATTGAACTCAGCAAGGCGGTGAAGGGCGGTTCGTTTGAAATTTATTCCGCCGGAGGAAAACTAATTGGTTCGTACCAGGTTTCAACTGAAAAGAGCGCTCTACCCGTTTACAGCCTTCCAAATGGCTCATTCTATTTCAGGTTAATGGAAGGAAAATCCCTTTTGAATACTGGTTCATTTGTGATCAACCGATAAAACTAATTTAAAACTTTTTTATATGACTGAAGTAAAAATCTCTCAGCAGGCAATTGACCTCGAAGATAAATACGGGGCGCATAACTATCATCCACTGCCGGTTGTTCTGGCAAGAGGACAAGGCGTTTTTATGTGGGACGTGGAAGGCAAGCGTTATTATGATTTTCTTTCTGCTTATTCGGCAGTAAACCAGGGACATTGTCACCCGAAAATTGTAGGAGCGCTTATCGAACAGGCACAAACTCTCGAGCTTACATCACGAGCGTTTTACAACGATGTTTTGGGTGTGTATGAAAAGTATATTACCGAATATTTTGGTTACGAGCGTGTGTTGCCAATGAATTCAGGGGCAGAAGGCGATGAAACCGCGCTCAAGCTCACCCGGAAATGGGGATATAAAGTGAAAGGCATTCCCGAAAACCAGGCAAAGATTATTTGCTGTCGTGAAAATTTCCACGGACGCACAATCACGGTGATATCAATGTCCACCGACCCTGATGCCCGCAATGATTTCGGACCTTTTACTCCCGGCTTTGTTACAATTCCATACAACGATCTCAGCGCCCTGGAAAAAGCGCTTGAGGATCCCAATGTAGCTGGTTTTCTCGTTGAGCCAATCCAGGGTGAAGCAGGCGTTTTTGTCCCGGATGAAGGATATCTGAAAAAAGCCTACGACTTATGCAAGGCTAAGAATGTTCTTTTCATTGCCGATGAAGTTCAAACCGGTATTGCCCGCACCGGACGGTTGCTCGCTTGCGACTGGGAGGGATTTAAACCCGATGTTCTTATTCTTGGTAAAGCCCTGTCGGGAGGAGTTTATCCAATTTCGGCAGTGTTGGCAGATGATTATATCATGCTTTGCATTCATCCGGGAGAGCACGGATCAACTTTTGGCGGAAATCCAGTCGCTGCAAAGGTTGCAATGGCCGCTCTTGAAGTGGTTCGCGAGGAAAAACTGGCTGAAAATGCCGAGCGACTCGGTAATCTTTTCCGTGACGAACTCCGCAAAATCAACTCGCCCTACATCGAACTCGTTCGGGGTAAAGGTTTGCTCAATGCCATTGTTATCAAACCATTCAACGGAAAAACCGCCTGGGATGTTTGCCTTCAGATGCGCGATAATGGACTTCTCGCCAAACCAACCCATAACCATATCATAAGGTTTGCGCCGCCGCTTGTGATTACTGAGGATCAGATTCATGAAGCGGTTGCGATTATTGCGAAATCGCTGAAGGAGTTGGAATAAACTCTTGTTTCATCCTCGCAACAACTGCAATATATCCTCCATGAATTTGCTGCTCGTTTCAGCTACTTATTTTGAAATACGACCATTTCTTGACCTTTTACCCCTGGTTGAAAAGCAAAGTGAACAGTTGTTTACTTTCCGGTATAAAGATATTTTGATTGACGCCCTGATTGCGGGAATAGGAATGGTGCCAACCGCATATTTCCTCGGAAGCCGGCTTTCACAAAAACACTATGATCTGGCGCTCAATGCCGGAGTTGCCGGAACCTTTAAAAAGTCCATTCCCTTAGGTACGGTGGTGAATGTGGTGGAAGACAGGATACCTGAATTTGGCGCCGAGGATGGCGACAATTTCCTTTCGGTTTTTGATCTGGGATTTTATGAACCTGATACGCCTCCATTTACAAATGGAAGACTTATTAATCCTGAATCAGCGGGCAAGGAGATGATTAATTACAAAGCGCTCGCAAAGTTGCAGAAGGTTAGTGGAATTACTTCGAATACGATTCGGGGATCTGCTGCGAGTGTTGAAAAAATTAAACGTTTGGCGCCGGCTGATATTGAAAGCATGGAAGGCGCTGCTTTTTTCTATGCGTGTTTTTCTTCGGAAATTCCATGTTTTCAGATCAGGTCAATCTCAAATTTGGTGGAGGAGCGCGATAAATCGAAGTGGGATATTAATCTGGCTCTAAAGAACCTGAACAAAACCTTGTGGCAGCTTATAACTCACTGATACCTGGCGTAGCTGATTATTTGAATTTATATGTAAGCCCAACGCCCAGCAGCTCTTTGAACTGGGTGCGAGGGCCTGCCGGTTCAGTTGGCTCTGACTGAATCATCACGTCGTCGTCGTAAATAAGCTGGGTTTGAATAGATGCAGCCAGCCATTTGTTGACTTTCAGGCTCAGCAGCAAACTCCAGTTCACATCAATATTTCCAAAACCGTGCATGTAATCGGTGAACAATTCAAGAGTGGAGGTAATGTTGATGTTTTTCGCAAGGTCTTTGTTTAGGTCGGCGCGAAGGTACGGACCAAACTCGCCGCGGAAATTCTTCCCACGTTCAACGCCAAAAGCTCCGGAATCAGCCAGCCGCTGATCGGTTACAAAAGTAAACCGTCCCGATGAAGGAGAAACATAAAGGTAAAACCATTTTGCCGGGGCATAAGTAACCCCGATGCCGGCAACGAGGTAACCCGGAGCCATGAACTTAGAAATAATTCTGAAATTGGGTGAACCACTGCTATCGGCAGGATAGTTGTAAGCGGCGTCGAACTGTGTGCGGAAGTTAGCGAGAACAGTGAAATACCATTTTCTGTTCTTATGAAGTTCATATCCATAAGCCGTGGTAAGCTCAATCTTGTCGTTGGTTTTATTAAACTTAGCCTCGCTTGCCTTGCCGAGCAGGTTGAACCCATATCCCAAATCAATGTTGTTCGCCCAAACATGTTTGCCATTTCTGTAATTCGCCATAAAATTCAACCATGCAATCAAACCGAGTGAATTCTGCCCGCCGGAAGCCCAGTTAGAGAAAGACGCCTGTGAAAACTGAATTGACCCGCTTCCATTCAAATTCCAATGTTTCGAGGAAGTATCTGCCGGCGCATCGGTTAGTGCGATATCCTTGGCTTTGGCTACTTTCTGTATCTCCTGAGCAAATATTCCTTTGGTAAGAATAACAATTAAAAAAAACAGAATGATTTTTTTCATGGCGCAATTTTTTTTAACGGGCAAAATTATGACATCAGATTGCAAATTCCAAGTCTCAAATTCCAAGTCTCAAATTCCAGATACTTGCATTAAAGGCTTTTTAAAACATGGCTCTCTATCGTTTTCCTTTTGTATTTTGGAACTTGGAATTTGGGACATTGAATTTAATAAAATGTACTGTTTTATAATGATTTGAGTAAAATCGGGTCCCAGAAAAGTTCTGTGAAGCGTACAACTTTATCTTCAAAAATTTCAACGCCTTCATTTTCGAGAAGTTTCTGCATCATTGCAGGAGTTCCAAAATGATACTTTCCCGTTAGTAAACCGCATCGGTTCACCACCCGGTGTGCAGGAACATTGGTTTGGCTTGTATGGGAAGCATTCATTGCCCAACCCACCATTCGCGCAGATCCCCGTGTTCCAAGATATGCGGCAATAGCGCCATAAGTTGTAACGCGACCTGCCGGGATATACGCGACAATTTCATAAACGCTTTCAAAGAATGATCCTGTAAATTGTTTTCCCTGTTTGGTCATTAAAGTTGATCCTTTAGCTCCAGGAGAAAAACCTTGATACGGTTGAATGATCTGATGAGTTCAATATTATTTAACACGTCTTCTCTGTTTTCCTTTAGTTTATCCCTTGCTCCCTGCAAAGTATAGCCACGCTCCTTAACGAGATGATAGATAAGTTTAATATTTTCAATATCTTTTTTTGTGAAGAGCCGATTTCCTTTTTTGTTTTTCTGAGGTTTCAGAACATCAAATTCCTTTTCCCAAAACCTGATCAGGGAGGCATTTACATCAAACAACATAGCAACTTCGCCAATTGAATAGTAGATCTTTTCGATTTTTTTATCAGTATTCAGCATCTATTCTGTTCATTAATCCATGGTTTGTGAAGGGCGGGTTTGTAGTTCGAGCATCATCTGGAACTGTTCCGGGGTAATATCATTGTAAAAGAAATAGATCGGATTCAAAGGAGAGCCATTTTTTCTGACTTCATAATGAAGATGAGGCGATGTTGACTTGCCGGTATTGCCAACATAACCTATAATCTGACCTCGCAAGATTTTCTGTCCCGGCTTCACAAAAATCCGGGAAAGATGAGCGTAAACAGTCTTGTATGAAAAGCCATGGTCAATCAAAATCTGATTTCCGTAGCCCCCGTGAGCGTCGCGCCCGGCCAATGTTATAGTTCCATTTCCGGTTGCATAAACTTCAGTTCCTACTGATGCAGAGAAATCCATACCTTCATGAAACTTTTTTACTTTATAAAATGGATCCAAACGGGTGCCGAAATATGAACCAACGCGGGCAAGATCCTTATTATTTACGGGTTGAATTGCAGGAATTGAGGCTAACATCTTCTCCTTATTTTTGGCAAGGTTGAAAACATCGTCATAAGATTTTGACTGGACATAGAGTTTCCCGAGTATCTTGTCCATCTTTTTTTCGGTTTCAATAATCAGGTCGGAGTTGGTATAACCCTTCAGGCTTTCGTAACGGTCAATACCACCTATTCCTGCCGACCGTATCGAATTTGGAATGGGTTCTGCTTCAAAAATAACACGATATATATTATCATCACGTTCCTGAAAATCAGCCAAAATTTTTGTCACCTTATTTAGCTGCTCGTTTAAAAGCTGGTACTGAAGCTTCATCTCATCAATTTCACGCTTCTGTGCTTTTTCCTTCGGCGAACCAACAAAGTTATATGCCACGATAAGAACCGCCGTTGCAAATACAACTCCGGTTGAAAGGTGAGAAAAAAAGTACAGCAACCGCTTTCGCATGGTTGTCTGTACCCTGTCGAAGGTTAGCGATTTCTTATTGAATCTGTATTTGACTTTACTCATTACCGGTTTCCGTACAGGATAACGATGTGTATTTACAAAAATAAGTAAATAAAACTACTTTCAGTTGTAATGTTTACCGTTTTATTTCGGCATCCCTCCGAAAAAGGTTCTGAGACTCCTATGAAACTTATGGATTCCCTTCACCGGGTCTAAATACATAAAAATACACTCACCCGAAACGAGATTTACCGATTTTGATTGAATGAGAGCAATGGATTCAGTGGATTCCGACATTTGCTGGATCCAGAAGTTGTCAATGCCTTTTGTCAGCGCCTCAGATACAACTGCTGCGGCGCTCTCTTTAGGCGTCAGAATCAGCAGGCTGTGAACATTTAAAGGTAGCGCGTCAACATTTTTAAAACAAGGTATTCCATCAATCCGTCCGGCTTCGGGGTTAATCGGAAAAACTTCTATGCCCTTATCCTTTAAAAGTTTAAAAACCTTATACCCGAATTTCTTTGGGTCTCTTGATACGCCTGCGATGGCAATCTTGCGGGAAGCAAGAAATTTGTCAATGGATGCTTTGGTTGCTTTCATGGATTATTTTTTAAAGATGAAATATACAGCCAAAATTAAAAAGAAAAAGCCGATAAAATGGTTAGGTCTGAGTGTTTCGGTTTTGAAAAAAAGAATTGTAAAAATAATGAAAACCGACAAAGTAATTACCTCCTGAATTACCTTCAGTTCCACAAGAGAGAATGGTCCGCCATATTCACTATAGCCAATCCGGTTTGCGGGAACCTGGAAGAAATATTCAAACAGGGCAATTCCCCAACTTATCAGGACGATACTAATCAAGCCGAGATTCTGGAACCAGTTCATCTCCCTGAATTTCAGATGACCATACCAGGCGAAGGTCATAAATGTATTTGACAGAATAAGTAATAAAACAGTAGATATTCCTTTTGTCATCATGGTTTGCTGAACTCTTGAATTATTGAATTGGCAAATTCCAGTGAAATATAATTTTCAAGGTTTAAACACACTTCGGTTGAAAATCTTATTCCCATTCTCACTATGTCATCCATCCTTATGGAATGAGGCAATCCCGTATGATTTGGACTCAATAAAATGCCGTAAATTAATCCGGCATTAAAAGCATCTCCGGCGCCGATAGTACTCAGCGGGTTTATGGACGGAATAGACGCGCTGAATTTTTCATCATGGATAAACGCTTCAACGTCGTCTTTATTTTTTGTGTAAACCAGCATGTTGCAACCCGCATTTTTTACTGACATAAATGCTTCTTCAAAATTTTTCGTTCCGAAGATAATTTGAAAGTCCTCGTTTGAACCGCGCACCATGTCGGCATTGCTGATGTTTTCAATTATCAATGGTCTGAGACGCTCCAGGTTATCGAGATGAGGCTTCCTGAAATTCGGATCGTAAAGGATAAAGGCGCCGTTTTCTCTTGCATGTCTTACAAATGCAATGATTTCATCATGAAGTGATGGAGTGATACTGTAAAAGGATCCGAACAAAACAAAATCTCCCGGATGAATTTCAGGAACGCATTTAGGAAATCGGTTAATAGGGTAATCTTTGTAAAATGAATAACTTGCATTTTGTTCATCATCAAGAAATGCCAGGGCAATGGCTGTCTTCCCATGATCATACCTTTTGACATACTGAGTTGAAACCCCGTTGCGCAAAAGAAAATCATTGATCAAATCACCTGTCTGGTCATTTGCGAAATCGGAAATAAGATAAACAGGAATCCCAGCTCTCCCGAGAGAAACTGCCGAATTTAGCATGGAACCACCAGGTGTGGCGTACCTTGGTTGGCATTTTTCGAAAATGATATCGAGAAGGGCTTCTCCGATACAATAAACATGAGGGAGTGACATTTTCTGCGCATTTAAGGTAATATTAAAAAAAAAATAAAATAGTTGCATGTATTTTATCAAACGATTCTGAAGACTTACCACTATTGGAAATTTGTTGTTAATGGATTCATGTGGTAAATTATCAAGCAGTTATTCAAATTCCGCTCTTTGAATTAATATTTTTTGATAATACAGTAAAAGAAGTGTCTTTTTAAAGACAATGGTTTCTATATTGCAAAGAAATAACATAAATTGAGTAATTATTCATGTAAAAAAAATAGTTATCAACAAATAACCGTTAATTACTCTTTCCATATAAGTGAATGAATAGTTACCATTTCGTTTATAATATCGCGGGCGCGGGATTTACATTTTGCGAAGTGCAAGTTTAGTACTTCAAATTTTTTTGTTACTTTGCCGTAGGTGGCGCATAGAAATTCTCTCGGAGCTAATGAGATAGTTTGTCCATATAATTTGGAAAATTCGGGATCATCCAGAGAAAGCTACTTTAAAATCCATACTCTGCTGATTTGTTTGTATGTGACACGAAGTTTACCGGCGCTTTTACCGTTGCATGAAACAGTTGATATCATTAAGTAAATGATAAAATAACAAAATTTATCAAAAGAGAATAATAGTGTCCTTAAGACCTGTCAGAATTTAAAATGCTCGTCAGGAAATAAATATTTGTGGTAAAACAACATAGAGACAGCTAAAAGTCGTGGAAAAAAAATAGTATTTACAATTTAGGAATCCTTTATAAATAACTTATAACGGTTTTGGTTTAACTGAATAATTCCAATTTGGCAGAAATTCATTGAACTCAACAGGTTTTAATTTCAAAAATTCAACAGATGCTTTATTTCCTGTAACATATATTTTTTCATTTATATGAACAGCAACAGAAAATCCGGTTTTCGTTGTGGCTTTTTCAGCAAGTTCTTTTACAATTTCATAGCTATTAAACACGATCCCTTGCCATGCTCTTGTAATATGACAAAATGCTTTATGTTCTATTGGATTCCACTTTGAGCAATAGGCAGGATAGTGTGCTATGACAATCTCTGTTTTTAATCTTTCTGATAGTTTTTGCAACTGTTCTTTTACTACATGATGCCTACTGCTGTTACTTCCACCACCATCACAAAGTATTAGCATTTTATCGGCTTTCGGATATAATTGCTTTATTGAATTATTCCAATGGTGTTCAATGTTATCACACACAAATTCAGCAGTGTCTTTGTTTTTTCCTAAAGTCAAATAGCATTTATTATTATTCATATCGTATATTCCATGCGGCACTATTACTCCATCTGCAAATGTGTTGAAATCATGGTCGTTAACTTTTATCGGCTCAATTGTGTATAATTTCCCGTCTCGATAAAAATTGCC
>JBAXRP010000184.1:0-9217 GCA_037131145.1 Bacteroidota bacterium | reverse complement strand
GTTAGAGAAGAAGACTTTTTCACTGATCTGGTTTTCATATTTTGCAAAAAAATAGGACAGTTGAGGGATCCAGCTAAATCCGTTGTCGGAACCGGCAACATAAGTGTCAATAAACTGGGTGAGACCACCCCGCCAGTATTTCCAGGTTTGAAAACCAACAGTGAAATTTCCAATTTTAAGTTTTCCATTGAGTAGCCAGCTTTTGGTTTCATTGGAGAAGCCGATCTTATGTCCTTTTACAATCTGATCATAGCCGGATTTATCCAGGTTTCTGGCTGTTTCGGCGCCCAATGGCGTCAGTGAAAGCTGGCTTGAATCGGCAGAGACGGTGTAATAAGGATTGCTAAAAGGAAGTTTGTTGGCTATCAGATATTGTTTGGCGCCGGCAGACATATCGAGCAGCTTATTATAGTTTACGCCGTTATAGACATCGGGGTTATAATCAAAAAAACTCTGACTGGAAATATCCATTTCATCGGAATGGTAAAATCGCCCTGTCACCGTAAAGGCGATATTGCGCTTCTTTCCTGAGACGCTAAGATCCACCGTCTGCGTATTATAGGTTCCATAATTTACATTGGCGCTGATACCAATGCTTTTTCCGGGTTTTATAGCATCTGCTGAATTTCTCGTGATTACGTTGATTACTCCCGCGAAGGCATTTGGTCCGTACATGGTAGAGGCGGGACCATATATGATTTCAACCCGTTCAATATTTGATAAAGGGTATTGACGATCAATATAAGCCCAGTTTGTCCATAAATCGTTTTCCTCGATTCCGTCAATAAGCAAAAGGGTTTTTTCAGTGTTGTTTTGCCTGAAACCGCGTTGATAAACATTTGTATATTCAGGTCCATAAAACATTGTAAGATCAAAACCGGGCACATCTTTCAAAAGTTCAATAAGGTCGTTATATCCGCGGTTTTCAATATCTTTCCGTGTAACAATAATGATAGTGGCAGGCGCTTCAAAAATATTTTCTTCCTTTTTTGAAACCGATGTAACTACCTGAACGCCTCCCGCTACTTTCTGGCTATTTACTAATTTGATGAAAGCCGGAGGATCGAAAAGGTTGGCTTCATAAGTAGGGCTGATCTGAAGGAGATAATTAATTTCAACGGCAGCCTTCAACGACGAATCAATTGCAAGATAGCTCATGGCAAGGAACCGGTAAGCCTCTACCTTTTGTTTTTCATTAAAACCATTCTGAATACAATGATTCAGCGATCGGAAAACATCCGAAAACTTGCCAAGGTCATACGACTTTCGGGCGTCGGTTAGCGTAACATCGCTGCATATCTGGCTTTTCACAGCCAATGGAATCATTGAAACGCTGACAGAAAAAATCAGAATCAGCATGGTCAGGATTCGGTGGGAAATTTTTATATACATAGATATTGTTGTTAATTTCCTGCTGAAAGTCTATGGTAAATCAGAGCGTGTTTTCTGGTACGGAATATCCTCTCCAACCAGTTTATGCCATTCCTCAACAGTCATATTCCGTTTCAGCGTCATTTTCAATTTTTCAGCCATATCGCCGTTTTCAGTTGAAAATATTCTGATGGTTTTATCGGCGCTGCATGAGATAATATGTTTGTTGTCGGGAGTGTAAATAATATCATACACCCACAGGTCATTTTTATCAATTGAAATTGGTTTTAATTCGAGAGATGGAAATCCTGCAATTTTAATTGACCAGTCAAAACTACATGAGGCAAGTTCATCGTCCATGGCTTTGAACATCAATCCGGTAACGCCCGAAACATGCCGCCCAATGATTTCCTGCGGAGCGCTGCCGGGCGTTGCAGGGTTGCATATTTGTATTGATCCGTCGGCGCAACCTGCCGCAAGCGCTTTTCCATTATTGCTGTAAGCGAGGGATAAAACAGGGCTGGCAAAAGTGAAGCGAATGGAAGGGGCGCTGATAAAACCATTTATTCCAATGATTTTTACCATGCCGGAGATGGTTCCATAAGCAAGGCTTTTTCCATCGGGACTGAATGATAGGCAATGAATGGTTCCGAAGTTGGAATCGAGCAGTTGTTTTGTAAAAGTTCCGTTGTTGTACTTCCACAGAAAAAGAAGCCCGTCGGAACCGCCCGATGCAAACTGCTCAAGCGACGGGTGGATAGCTATGCTGTTGATTATCGAAGTATGACCGGTTAATGCCGAAGGCAAAGGTTTTCCTGTATTCCGGTTCCAAAGAAGCAGTTTGCCGCTCACTGCTCCGCAAATCACCCACTGTTCGTCATGCGAAATGCCTATTGCACGTAACGGTTCATTTTCATGTTTCATCAATTCGAGCCGTTTCGGAGCCGATAAAGGATCATTCAACTCCCACATAAGAATTTTCCCGTCATCGCCGCACGAAAATAGTGATTTCCCGTTTTTCGTGATTGCGATAGCGCGAACGGCGTCGTCGTGACCTCGCAGAACTGTTTCATCCTTCGAGATAGCCGATAATGAGTAATAGATTGCCGGATCGGTATCAATTCCGCCATTCGCAGCATTTAATTCGAAGGCAGTCACAGCAAGTAAAGCCGGAAGGTCATCTTTTACCGTGTTAAACAACTGACCTGCCTGAATTGCCATTGACCGTGAGATTGCAAGAAGCCTGAGCCGCTGTGTTTTTTTTTCAGATTCTTCGGCTTTAATACGTTCTTTATCGGCAATTTGTTTTTGTGTTACAGCCTCCTTTCGTTGCGATTGCGCCTCATCCCTTGCAACAAGGGCTTCCTTTTTCGACTGGTCGGCTTGCTTTCGCTGGTCAACGGCGACTGTGGTTTGCTCCTGCGCAATAATCTGTTGTTTCACGGCATATTGTCTCTGTTGCTCAGTTATCATCTCCTGTTGTTCGGCGATTTGCTGCTGTTGTTCCGAAATTTTTTTCTGAAGGATTGCCTCTTTGCGTTGTTCTTCGGTTCGTTTTGATTCAGAAACAGCCAGCTTTTCTTTCTCCAGCGCTTCTTTCCGACTGGCTTCTGCTTTAAATCGAAGATTAAGGGAAATGATGAGAAACAGGATTGAAATAATGGAGGCGAACCCAAGTATGATAGCTGAATTGCGCGCCCTTTTCAGGTTTCTTTTCTGTTGTTTGTCTTTTTTTGATAATTCGAACTCGTATTGTTTTTTACTGTAATCGAGAAAGGTCATTGCCCGGTCAAATGCCGGATCGTAACGCATCGCCCAGGTTGCGTTGGGTTTCGATTGATCTTTCCATTGCAGAGCCAGTTGAAGTTCAGGGTTGACCCATAAACCGGTTTTTCCTTCCTGGTATAGTTCAGCCGATTTGGAAAGTCGGAAGTAAAGTTGGGCGGCCTGGCTCTCTTCTTCAACCCATTTATTTAACCGTATCCAAATCCGCATAATACTCTCATGGGAAATATCAATTGTTGAATCGGCATTGAGCGCAACCTGCGACGACGGCATCAGAAAGGCGCATCCCGATTTTCTGAAACTATCAATAATCCGAATCATCTCCTCCTCACGCGCATTGGCGAGAGTGCATATTTCGCTGAGTTGAGTAGGTCGTCGGGTTCCACGGCTCTCTTTGGTGATGTCGGTAAGCGCTTTAAATAATTTTTCGGCGATGTATTTGTTTTTATGGTCTCTTAATTCAGCGTATATTTCTTCGAGATGAACCGAAAGCGCTTCCTTCATTGTGCCAATCGCCGTGTAATGTTCCATTCCGATTGGCTGATTTCCTGCGCGGTTCATTATCCAGAAATTATATGTCCGCATCAAAGCATGTTGCATGATTGGAAGCTGGTCGGGGTCGTCGCCAACATCATCAAGCAACCGTTGAACAAGCTCTTCGGAAATTGTTCCGCCATTTGCGGTAATCGGGCCTGTTATCGCCAATCGTCGTTCCGTGTTGTTCATTCTCGGCACGAGATAATAGCCTTTATTGATAAGCTCGCTCAGTCCTCTGAATTCGGTACACTCATCAAGAAAATCGGTTCGCATTGAAATGACGATATAAATCGGGATATCAGACTGAGAAACTGCCGCTATAATTAATTCAACAAAGGCTGATGATTCAAGAATGGTATGAAAGGAAGTCCTGCTTTTTTTAAATCTGAATAACTCTTCAAACTGGTCAATGACAATCACGTTTGCCTGCCCCGGAAAATTCGATTTCTGTAAAACTCTTATAAGCCCGTTTGTACCTGTTCTCAATTCAGTTGCCAGGATTTCTGCCGATAATTGGGCGTCGGCAAGGGCGTTGGCAAGGTTTCCAATCGGGTCGTCGGCAGGTCGGAAAATAGTCAGTTTCCACGATGTAGGAAGATCCCCGGAGGCATTTTTCAGCAGCGTAGGTATTAATCCCGCTTTTATGAGCGATGATTTTCCACATCCGGAAGAGCCGACAATAGCGAGAAACCGTGTTTCCGATAATTTGCCGATCAGTTCTCCCACCTGAAATTCCCTGCCAAAGAACAAGTGGTCTTCGTTAATTTCATAACTCCGGATACCTGGAAATGGATTTTCGTGAAGAAGGAGTGGCGTCATGGATTGTTTAAGAAATTGATTTCGTAACAAAATTATTATAATCAGTGGTATTACATGGTTTTTTTTTGCAATTGCAAAATTTGAATTGTTTTCACTCCGAATAATGGTTAGAAAATAGTGATGACTAAAATCATAAAAACCAGCAACTTGAATATTCACGACAATAATAATATTTTCCTGATGTTTTCCAAATTGAATGGCGAGGTCGGAAATTGATAATGGTACAAAATCTCATATTAAGCGAATGAACAATTTTTGATCAAATCATTCATCAGACTGAATAATTTATTATATTTGGTTTTTGATATCAGTGACCATGATCGGCAAAGAGCTTTTAAAACAGGTTATTTCGGGGCAACGAGCCTCATTTCTTAAGAAAGAAACGGGGATTAAAAGGGAAGCGCTTGAGCGGGTAAAGCAAAAAATTATCTTACCGCATATTCATGTGATTACTGGTTTGAGGCGATGCGGTAAATCGACCCTGCTTCGACAAATCGTGAAGGAATTTTACAATGATAAAGATTTCTATTACCTGAACTTTGAAGATGAACGGTTGTTGAATTTCGATCCTACAAAGTTTAACCTCGTTTATGAAACGATGGTGGAACTTTTTGGGCCTCAGAATACCTTCTTTATTGATGAAATACAGCATGTTTCACAATTCGATTCCTTTATCAGGCGTTTCTATGATCAAGGGTTTAAATTTTACCTCACCGGCTCCAATGCAGGATTATTAAAGGAAGAGATAAGCACAAGGCTCACAGGTCGGCATATTGATACGTATCTGCAACCGTTTTCATTTACTGAGTATCTTTCCACGAAAAACGTCATAATCAATCCATCCAGTATTTACCAGTCGGAAGAACGAGCGGTAATAAAGAATGCATTTGACGAATATCTTATTCGCGGAGGGATGCCTGAATATACGCTGTTTCAGGACGAAGAGATAATCCGGAGAAATTATGACGATATCGTAATGAGGGATATCATTCTTAGGAAAAAGGTTGAAAATGTACTTGCTGCAAAGGAGATTTATCTCTATCTGATCAGCAATTTCGCACAGCGGTTCAGTTACAATTCCCTTAATAAGATAGTAAACTCTGTCAGCATCAATACTATTCGCAAGTATATCGGATATTTGGAAGAGTCCTATTTTGCGATGACAGTCAACCGGTTCGATTTCAGTGTTGGTAAGCAACTTGCCAACGACAAAAAAATCTACATCTGCGATAATGCCTTTATTATGAACATTTCCACACGGGTTGGGATTGATAAAGGTTGGCTTTTGGAAAATCTAATAGTCAATACCCTGGAACCGGTTAACGGAATATTTTATTACTCAGGAAAAAGGGAATGTGATTTCATAACTATGGACAATAAAAAAATCGGTTCTGCCTACCAGGTGTGCTGGGAGTTAAATGAAAAAAATCTCAAACTGGAAACCGAAGGCATAGTTGAAGCTCTGGACCATGTTGGACTGAAAACGGGCAGAATTCTCACCTACGAACAGGAAGATGAACTTATCGCCGGGGATAAAACGATCACGATCACTCCGGTATGGAAATGGCTCCTGGAGGGTCATTCTTAATTTCTCGTGTCGCGTTTAATTTCTTTCATTACAATTCAATCTTTTTCTTTTCCTCCGGTTACATTTTTCCAAATTCAAACTTCCTGACTTCATCGCAAACAACATTTTCGCAACTTTGAATGTCAGCCAATAATGTTATTCGGGCCACCCGGTTTTAATTGTTCCATTTTTTATGCCGGATGAAATTCCGTCCATCGCCGATTTAATACTATCGGGAATAAGCGCTTCAAAATTATGAAACGGAGCAATGCTTACCCCGCCGTTACTCAGATTACCGTGAGTAATTTTTCCGCCCGGGAAATATAAATTGTAATATCCGTTCAGAGTATTATATACCAATACATCAAGCGCTTTCATGCACGAAGTGAGCAAAACCGGACCAACCGCCGGGATTGAATAAAATTGATCAACATCAACGCCAATAGCCCATTTTCCGGCTTCCTTAACTTTATATAATGCGCCGTTCCCGGTTTTTCCGGCACAGGCAAAAATCACCGAAGCATTTTTTTGCAGCAGACTGTCAGCCAACCTCGCGCCTTGAAGCGTATCGGAAAAGGAGGTGGCAAAAGCCCCGATTATTTTCACATTCTTTTTATAAAGATTGTTAAAGTATGTCGCCCCACTTGTGTAACTCACTGTAAATTGCCTGATTTCAGGAATATCAGTACCTGCAACAAAGCCGGCAACCGGATTTGAAGCGTTTTGCCTGGATGCCTGGTAAGCTGCAATAAATCCACAGAGAAACGAACTCTGATCAACATCGAACACGGCACAGAGTAAATTGGGAGGCGGCGACGCCATTGAATAATCAATTATCATAAAATCAGTTCCCGGATTGGCTGCGGCTGCATCAATAGTAACCTGCGCTGCATTGAAGCCAACCGTTATTATCAAGTCAAATCTATTTGACAGAAAATAGTTGATTCCAGTAGAATAGTCAGCGGCTGTTTTGCATTCATAAGACTGGCACGCCATTGGAAAATCCCAGGCAGCCCGCTGAAATCCAGCCAGAATGTTTTGGTTGAACCCCGCGTCTGAAAACCCTCCCAAACCGCTTACAAGGCCAATTTTCATAACCTGTTGCGGTTCCGGATTCGAATTTTTCAAACATGATGATAAAATAAATGCAAGCGCCAATATGATGCAGCCTGATACAAAAGAATTTTTTTTCATAACTATCCAGAATTTAACTCCTGCGGAGCTGGTTATTTCACTATTTAATAATTTTTCCACTCAACAATAACAACTCCGTCTCTGTCAGTTTCGCTTTGAATTCAGCGGTGATAAGTCGGGCGCCTGCATCGAGCAGATCATGCTGCACCTCCCTTAACTGCAATGACGATATCGATCCGATTGAATAACCTTCACGGGCAATGTCCATGTTTCTTGCGGCAAGTTGGAGGTTTTCCTGCTCAAATCCAACCATCTCAAGTTGATTCCGGTAATCGTTATAAATCCGGGTAAGATACGCTTCGAGTCTGTTTTCCAGTTGTTTTATCTCAATTTCACTGGTTTGAAGAGAAATTGCCGCATTTTTATACTGCCTTCGCAGATTAAGCCCGTCAAACAGTTTCATGTTTAATAAAATCCCGAATGAAGGACCAAAGTTCCGGTTGTATTGAATGAAATTTGCCTCAGTTTCGGAACGGAAATAGTTGTAATTGGCATAGAAATCGAGTGTCGGAAACTGGTCGGCGCGCGCCGCTTTTAATTCCAACTGCCCAACCTGCTTGTTTCTCGCAGCGAGAATGAGGTTCCTGTTGGCAGTTTTCATTGATTGGCGAAGCGAATCATACTGCAATTTCCCGGAAACCACAATCGTATCTTCAACTTCAAACTGCGTATTGACATCTCTCGACAACAGGTCATTCAGAGTGGTTTTTGAATTTTCAAATACTGTTTTTTGATTGGATAAAGCGGCTACATCGGCATTAAGCTCCACCCTCGCTTTCAGGTATTCCATCTCCGAACCGGTTCCTGTTTCAAACCGCATCTTTGCAAGTTCAAGCCGGAATCTGGAAATTTCAACCTGCTCAATCAAAATACGATGCACCCTTTCCTGTCGGATGATATCATAATAATTCCCGATGATCTTTGCCACAGTATTCTCAATGGTAATCTTCGCGCTCAATTCGCTCATCTCCTCAAGTTTCTTTAATTTGTCCCATGAGATAAACATTTTCATCCCGTCGAATACCGTCCACGTAAGACCAACCCCGGCGGTAATATTTTCGGAATGAGCGCTTGAATTATCGAGTTCAGATCCTGCCACAACTTTAACTTTTGCGTCGCTCAGTCCAGTTACATAACCTGCATTAACGCTGATTGCAGGTAACATTCCGGCGTTTCCGGGAGAGACGTTGTTTTGCGATATATTAAACGAATTTTGCGCCATTACGATTTCATAGTTATTTATGAGTCCAATGGAAACAGCTTTATCGAGAGTTAAAACCTCCTGCCCGTTTATCCGTGAGGCAAAAAACAGCAGCATCAATCCGATAATCTTTAAAGTCTTCATCAACTGATATCTTCGGTCATAATACTTTTCTTCTCCACAGTAAGTTCCGTGTAATCTATTTTATTGGAATTCAGATTCCCCGAAAAGTATGAGTAAATTGCCGGGACAATATAGAGTGTAAGGAATGTCGAAAATATCAGTCCGCCCACTACGGCTATTCCAAGCGATTGCCGGCTTTCTGCCGAAGCGCCCAGTTTCAGCGCGATGGGAAGGATGCCTAATATCATGGCGGATGAGGTCATCAGGATGGGGCGAAAACGCGAAATGGCAGCCCGCTGAACGGCTTCAACTTTATCGAGCCCGGTTGCTTTCCGCTGGTTTGCAAATTCCACGATAAGGATTCCGTTTTTGGTGACAAGTCCAATCAGCATGATAATCCCGATTTCACTGAAGATGTTGAGGGTTTGGTTAAAATACCAGAGCGAAAAAAGGGCGCCGGCAACGGCAAGCGGAACGGTGAAGAGAATAATCAGCGGATCAACAAAACTTTCAAACTGGGCGGCGAGAATCAGATAGATCAGAACTATTGTCAACAGGAAGATAAAGACGAGGCTCGATGAACTTTCGCGGTAATCGCGCGACTGCCCCGCCAGCGCGGT
>JBAXRP010000183.1:0-9255 GCA_037131145.1 Bacteroidota bacterium | reverse complement strand
GCCGGTATTCCCACAGCCGTTAGTTTTGAACTCGGAACCGACACAACTTACGGATATGTTTTAAAAGCGTTTCCTGACACGATCAATGGAACCGCCACAGTTTCATTTTACGCTGATCTGGCAGGCATAGCTCCTGCAACAATTTATCATTTCAGGGTGAAAGCCGCGAGCAGCATTGGGATTATTTATGGCGACGACCGGACATTTGCCACACTTGTCGCCCCTACCGGAAATTTTACCTTCAAACCAGAAAAATCCTTCAGTATAACCGGGGTTTACATGGATCTGACCAATAACGGAACCGCAATTCCGGTTGACAATTATGACAACTCCAACTCGCAGCCTGTCAACATCGGGTTCAATTTTCAATATGCGGGGGCAACATTCAGCCAGTTCGTCCTTAATTCAAATGGTTTCATCAAACTGGGAAATGTCCATCCTGCCGATTCTGTGCAGTTTTTTTCCTCGCCCCAGGGATATACCGGCAATATGGGCGGGATTTTCAGCAGCCCGCATTTTGCCGATGTATTTCTCCTCAGCCCCTTCAACCATGACCTTCAGGCTGGGACAAACCCTCCTGAATTCAGGATTTACACGGCGGGTAATCCTGGTTCGAGGATTTCCACGATCCAGTTTAAGAATCTACAGGAAAAAGTTGAGCCGCCTTACCGGCAGTTCAACAACATCGAATTTCAGATCCGCCTTTATGAAACCAACAACGTCATCGAATTTATATATGGTTCCTGGCAACCCTCAGGCAATCCACCACTCGAACGCGCGGCAGCCATCGGGCTGAAAGGAACAGCAAACACCGATTACCAGTTGCTCACCGTGAGCACATGGTTTCCTTATGAATGGGGCGAAGTTGATTTCTATGCCTCAAATTACTCACCTGACTGGTGGGCGTTTAATTTCGGGCAGGCGCCAAACCCAAACCCAAATCCTGGGAGTATGTTAGTTTTTAGCCCAAAACAGATTCACGACGCCGCAGTTAATTCCATACAGACTATGGGAAAACTACCTATTCCTTATGGATTGCCGCACACACCGGCAACCTACATCCAAAATACAGGTTATGATACGCTCACAAACATTGTGGTAAGCATGACTATTTCCGGCAATAATTCATTTTCGGGAACGGACACTATTCCGCTTTTAAAACCAGATTCGGGCATGACAGTTGAATTTCCTGGGTTCAACCCTTCCATTGAAGGCTATAACACGGTGAATGTCACGATTTCCAACGATGACTTCATGCAGGACAACACAAAATCATTTGCCCAGAAAATAGGCGCTGATACCTATTATTACTGTGATTCTATGCCTGTATGGTATGCTTTGGGGTTTACCTGGGGCGGACTGCCAGGTTCACCGGGAGGCTTGTGGTTAGCCAAATACCATGTAAACGGCATTAAAAACATCAGGGCTGCAACCATTGGACTTGGCGGCGGAAACGGTCAAAATATTTACGCAGTGGTCTTAAATTCAACAGGACAGGTTGTTGCACAATCTGCCGATTACCCGTTGACAGAAGAAAATTCCTGGCAGTACCACACGTTTGATTTTCCCAATCATCCTGTAATTGCAAACAGCGCTTTCTATATCGGAATCGCCCAGACCGAAAGCCCGGATACCTATTTCCCCATGGGCTACCAGACCGAGAGTCCAAACCGTAGGAATGCATTTTACACTGCGCCTCTGGGAGGCGAAAATTTAACCGAATCGGTGTGCGGAGTTGGGCGTTATAGCATTGAAGCGGTCATGGATTCGGGAACCTGCCGACCATCTTTTCAACATACCTGCAATGAAAGCGGGTATCAGCAATACATCAATAATTTTACGACTATCGGGGGATTTGCCAATATTTCAAACCTGAATACCGGTTGTCCTTCAAATTCCGACGGCTTTATTTATTATTCCGGACAGACCGTTGCCGCTGAACAAGGCGCCCCATTCAACTTCAATGCCGAAGGCGTGTTTAGTTATCACTCAAATCTTGCCATCTGGGCCGACTGGAACCAGGATGGCGATTTCAACGACACCCTCGAACTTGTCCACAGCAAAACATTTTTCGACAATGACCCGTGGTCAGGGACAATTACCATTCCAACGAATGCCAACATAGGGCTTACCCGGATGCGTGTACTCTTTTACTATAACGATGAAGCATACTTTCCACCGGTACCATGCCGTATCTATCAATCCGGAGAGACAGAAGAGTACGATATTACCGTATTACCTGGTACTCTGATGACTTACCAATCAGGATTAATTACTCAGTGCGATACGCTGCCTCCCGTTTTGCGTGGGTCTTTTGACAATAAGATCATCAGGATAAAGATAAATTCAACCGGGGCGCTATCGCCGCTTCACCTTACCGCTTTCAACCTGGAATCCACCGGCAGCGCTGATTTTACGCATGACGTTTCACAGGTCAGGATTTTCTGGACAGGAAAAGATTCCGTCTTTTCAACGGCAAATCTTTTTGGCGCCGCAGCCAATCTTTCCGCAGCAATTAACGGAAATCAACAATTGGCGTTTGAAAAAAATTATTTCTGGGTTACTTTTGATACCAGAGATACTGCCGCACTTGGACACTACATAGATGCGTCGTGCCTTGGTTACACCATCGGTTCTGCAAATTTCAGCACAGTTGAAGCTTCACCTCCTGGTTCCCAAATAATTGACTATTGTATTCCTGGTTTCCGGTATTTGGATGGATGTGCCACAGGTTACGGGATCACCGGTTTTTCAACCACCGGCGGCATTACAAATATTTCGAACCTCAACAACGGATGCCCGGCAAACCCATACAGCTATTCGAGATATACCGATCAGGTGGCGACCGTCAGGCAAGGCGCTCAGTTTGCCTTCAATACCTCAACAACCGCCAGTCGTAAGCTGTATATAGACTGGAACCAGGATACTGATTTTCTGGAATCAAACGAAATAGTTTCCACGGCGCTCAGTGGCATTGTAACTGTTCCATCTGATGCGGTACTTGGATTCACCAGACTGAGAGTGATTTCATTCAGGCAATTGCCAGGTCCCGGCGGGTCAACATTGAGGGGTTGTGGCGGCAACAGCTCCCGGGGAGAAACCGAAGATTACACGATTCATATTTTACCGTTGCTTCCAGAAACAGATTCGATTGAAAATGTAACGGTTGGAAATGGAACAGACACTTGTTTCAACGCGCTTCAAACCATTGTCGTTGCCGGCATAGGAACAAATTTCGTTGTTGAGGATGGCGGAAGCGCCATGATGGTCGCCGGGCAGAAGATCAGTTTTCTGGAAGGTTCGAATGTGATTTCCGGCGGGTATTTGCACGGGTATATTACCACGGACAGCGTTTTTTGCGGAGGCATGCAGGCATCGCTCGCTACAGTGAAAAGTGGCATTGCAGAATTTTCTTTCAATTCGTCCGAATCCCTTTTCAGGGTTTATCCGAACCCGACAACCGGAGATTTTACTTTGGAAATTTTGGATGATATCGGATATGTGAAAGCCAGCGTCGATATTTTTAATGTCCGGGGCGAAATGGTTTTCAAGTCTGATGTTTCCGGGCAAACAGCATACGAATTATCATTATCCGGTCAGCCTGTGGGAATGTATCTTGTTCGGATCGTGGTTGGAGGAAAGTCTGAATCGGCGAGGATCATCAAACAATAAAAAATATTTCTCGCAAATTCACGCGGAAAAATGTAAAAGTAGTTTGCTGTGAGGTCAGGGAGTCTGAAGTTACTGGTCAACTGTTCTATAGTTAATCTGGAAATCATCCATCCCCACCCTTTTTTTCTCCGGATTCCAGAGATAGACTTTCAACTGGTCGTTTGAATTTTTACTCCTGACGAGACCGGAAACCGTCAGTGTATTCCACTGATTCATCTTTAAAGTATCCTGTTTTTGAATCCATGAATTGTGATAATCAAAAACCACCTGGTTTTGCTCCCTTGTTATGACCAGGTTTAACCACTTGGAATTTAACTTTTCAAACGGGAAAACCCTGACAGAGGCGGTAATCATTATTGATGGGCGTTTCGACAAATCCGAATATTTTCCGTAAAATCCGGGACTAAATTCCGACTTCAGTTCAAAAAAGGAATTTCCTGAACTATCTGTGAGGCAACGCTCTTTATCTGTACGAAATGATGGATCGTCAAACCGGTTTGAATAAAATGGAATTTCATTTCCCATCACAAGATCATTTTCCGACAAGATCCTGTAAGCTGAATGTTCCAGATTGAAGTAACGTTTATTCAACCTCCGTATATCGAGTTCCTTCGCCCACGGCGCGCAGATAAACAAAAGTGAATCATTCAGGTTGGCGCCCTCTTTGATTTTTCCATATTGATCATTGATATAAATGGATACCGAAGAATCGGGACCTTCCAGCGAACTTAACATCAATGTTTCCGTCGCCAGAGCCCAGTTCACATTCAACCGGTCGCGGTCTACCATTGTTTCGCTGATGATAAATTTCTTTTCAGGATAGCGCCTCGCGCTGTTGATCAGGTTGTTAATGTATGCAAGCCGATCTTTGTAAAAAAATGAAGCGATTATTATATGAAACCCGGCGAAAATAAGCGCCAGAATCAGGAAACCCTGAGCAATCAGCTTTTTCTTTTTAGTGGTGAAAATTACATCCTTCAGGAATGGAATCAGGATGAAAATATTCAATCCCATCAGGTTTTTTTCCTGGATGAATGGATAGTACCAGATGTCGAAAGTCGTGAACAGGATTATCGCAAACAGCGTAAGGGAAACGAGATAATATGCGAGTTTCAGGTATTGTTTCATCACAATATACCATGCTGTGGTTCCAAGAAAGAGAATTAGCGGAAAAAGGTAAATATTCAGGATTTGATCTTTTAGAAATTTGAGACTTTCCGAACCTAAGATGTACCCAAATCGTTCAAAAAAGGCGCCGAATCCCTTGAAATAAAAGCTTTCGTATCCTGTCGAAACGCCATTCATAAATTTGATGATGGACAAAATTATGATCACAGCGCCGAGGATATATCCATCGGGTTTCAGCCATAATTTGTTGTCGGTAACGAAAAATCCAAGTACAAACAACACGGTGAAAAGTGAGACAGGATGCGAATAAAAGCAAAGTAACAGGATGCCCGTTGCAAAAATCAGCCTGATTAGCGAGGTTACGATGCCTGGACGAAAAGTAAGCGACCAGGTTAAAAACGAATAAAAAAGGATTGTATAAACCAGCGCCTGGTGTGTTTCGGTGGAAATCCAAAAGAAACTGTACTTCACGCCGAGTAATAAGACAAGCGGAACAGCGAGAGCGATACGGTCAAGTTTGAAAACGTAAGCAATTACGAGAAAAATAAGGTAGTATAACAAAATGAATGAAAAAGAATAGATTCCGAGAATGACTTTCAGCGGGAGATTCATTTTTATGGCAAGCAGCGCCAGCGTTTGCGGGATTACCGCGGCATACCGACCAGCTTCGCTGATATAATCGCAGTAATAAAGAATGTTGAATACCGCATAGCAAGGATCAACAAAGATTGTTCTTTCGAGGTAAAAGATGATCGCCAGGATGAACAGGACAAGGAACATCAGTTGCCCAATCAGTTTGTTATTCAAAACAAAGTTTTTAACTGACATGGGTGTAAAAAATTAAAACCGGAAATAGATAAACGGACTAAATCCCGAAGAGGAAATTGTAGCTTCATTCAGAATGAAGAGCAGTAGGGCAATAAGTGTAAATCCAATAATCGCAGCATTTCCGGGATTAAGATAGAGCTTTTCAATCAAGGATTCAACCTTTTTAAATCCGCCCCAGAATGAAAATAGGATGGCAATTACAAGCATTGTCCAGAATTTCGGGTTCAGCCAAACCTGGTTTTCACCTCCCTGGAACAGGAACAGCTTGCGGATCAGAAATTGCGCTTCATCCAGCGTTTGGGAACGGAAGATGAGCCATCCAATCATAATCACGAAAAAGGTGATGGCAATTGAAGGAATCTTTCCCGCTTTTTTCAGGTATTTCAGCAGGAACATCCGATCAATAATAAGGAAAAGCCCCATGTACGCGCCCCACAGGATGAAAGTCCACGCTGCGCCGTGCCAGAACCCGCAAAGCAGAAAAGTAACGGTAGTGGCAATGAGGTAGATTATTTTGTCTGCCCGGACGCCGAGATAGCGTTCTTTCGGTAATTTCCTTGAAGTGGCGTAAGCCAGCGGCAGGAAAATATAATCGCGGAACCAGAAAGAGAGCGTGATATGCCACCGGCGCCAAAATTCTGTTATACTCTGTGAAACATAAGGAAAGTTGAAATTCTCGGGAAGTCTGAAACCAAGCATTCGCGCCAGCCCTATAGCCATATCGGAATAGCCGGAAAAGTCGAAGTACAACTGAAATGTGTAGGCAATTGCTCCGATCCATGCCAATCCACTGGATAATTGCAAAGAAGATAGCGCGAATATCTCATTAACAGTAACGCCGAGAACATCGGCAATCAGAACCTTTTTTGAAAGTCCGATGATGAACCGGTAGAAACCCGACAAACGGTAATCAGCGTTTTCCTGTTGCGACCGGTCGGCGATCTGATCTGCAATTTGTCCTGGTCGGACAATTGGACCAGACAACATCTGAGGAAACATAAAGATATACAATGCGTAATCCCCGAATTTTTTAAACGCCGGATGCCTCTTTTTATAAACGTCGAGGGTGTATGCCAGCTTCTGAAAAGTGATAAAGGAAATTCCAACCGGCAGGGCAATTTTCGTCCAGTCTCCAGGCTTCGACCCAAACCAGCTTAGCATCACATTGAACTGATCTACAAAGAAGTTCATGTATTTAAAGTAGATCAGCAAAGCAAGGTTCAACAGAATCGAAAGCCAAAACAAGGCTTTGCGCAGGGAACCCGCTTTGAGGTTCATCAGCCGGATTATTACATAATCAACCGTCACCGATCCCATCACATAAAAGACAAATTTTGGCGCTCCCCACGCATAGAAAAGTACGCTGGCAAATAGTAGGAACCAATTCTTGAATTTCTGATCAATCAGGTAGTAAATGATCAGGAAAAATGGGAGAAAATAAAGTAAAAAAAGACTGCTGTTAAAAATCATAAACGATTGTTTTAATTGATTTTGAATTATTTCGGAGAATATTTTGAGCGTGTCCGCAACTCATTGTTCATCATAAAAATCGCATCGAGCCGCATCATGTGATCGTTTGAGATGTTGCGCGCCTTCGCTTTCTCAGCCAATTGCTCCATCCATTTTGGGTTAGCCCGCATCTGCGCTTCCATATCATGCGCCGGCGTTCGACCGGGATAGAGGTGGTCGTAAGCCATATCAATCCAGCCATAGCCAAGTTCGCCAAAACCGCCATTGGTCTGGAGGAGAATTATGACGTCCTGCCTCAGGATTCCTGCAACATAGTCAATCTGACCGACATTTCTGGGCGCTGAAAACTGTTCAGGATAAACGTCGGTGTTGTAATACCAGAATTCGGTATTCCTGAAAGTATTTGAAATTATACCCGAGTTATACCATTGCCAGTAAAAACTGTCGCCCAGAATCAGTGCGGCAGGTTTCGGCAATATTGAATCATAAGTAAAATGAAATTTCGGATATGCCATTAAGGGATGCGGTATCTTCCAGATCATGTTCATGGTGCGATTCATGTCATCGTCTTCACCCCTCGCGTTGGCGGAAACTTCAATGGAATCAAGTACTGTGGATGGAAGTTTCCTGTTCAACCTGAATTCAAGATATTTCCGCAGTGAATCGGCGCATAGAAAAGCCCCGTAATGACTCCAGTGAATTCCTGTTTTCGGATATAGAACGTAACGTGAAGTATCTTTCAAATTGAGAAACCATTGGCTGAAATCAATATAATTGACGCCTTCTTCCCTACACCGCTGAAGGTAGTACCCGTAATTGGTCAGTTTCCTGCGGTTTTTCAGAAAACGGTCGGGGATGTATTCAGGATAATAGAAACCCTTTGCCGGAGTAAAAACTACAAGCACAAGAATACCCTTTTCCTTCCAGAGGTAATCCTGAAGAAATTTAAGCGATTTTATTTTGTCGTTGACAAATGGTTTCCCGACAAAATCTGCCCCAAGGTAGCCATTCAAGTAGGTGTCGGCAAAAAGGTAGCCATTCTTGCCAGCTATCAATTTATTAGCATGAGGTAAAGAAAAGAGCGAGTAATCCACCTGATTGAAGATGCGCACAAGATCGGGTTTGAAGCCGACAGAATCTTCAATGCTGGTTCGGTATTGATTCTGCCAGTCGCCTGACATCCAGGTGGAGCATGAAAAAGCCGGTTCAGGGGTAACTGGAAAAACGCCGTCCAGTGGTTTTGAATGAATCAGGTTGAACCGTTTTTGAATGGTTCCGAATGCAAGTAAACCCAACAAAAGTAACAGAAAGGTGTTTTTGATCCTGGTCATATAACAATAAGATTGTTCTCAATGTGTTCTGTGCTGATTTTTTCATTGCCATATAAATCTTTTTCTATCACATTATGGCTGGTCCATTCTGTTGCAAAATCTTTTGCTTTAATAGTCAGTGTAGGTAAAAAATCAGCCAGTGGGCGATTTTCAGGAATTGCAAGTTTTCGTTTCATTTCGCAGGCGCTAAAACCCCCGAATAATGCAGAGTCACCCATACTGCGAATAATGGCAAAACCTTTTTCGTCAATACCCCTTTCATAAATTATTCCGGATAATTTTTTTTCTGATTTACTTAATTTTTCTCGTGCCGCTACTCTGGCTACGTCCAACAGGCGTTTCTCAATTAATTCCTGTTTGCGTGTTTGAACAGCAAAATAGGTTTGGGCAAAGGCAATTTGCGGTTTTGAAGCTTCACCATTTTGTGCTATTAAATAACAAGCATACCTGGTTAACGCTATATCTTGTATTTCTCTTTGTGATCCGCTGCCCAATACGACCATTTTCCCGACATCGGCAAAATGGTCAGAAACTTGTATTGATGCTTTTTCTGAGGCAATTTTTGCCTTCTCTATTACTTTGCTAAAATTATCCCACTTGGAATAACCTAATACAAGTTGCAGTTCCCTTGCGCTCCAACACTCTATCGCATTGAAAAGATAACAGATGCTTTCAAACTGCTCAAACAGTTCCTGTATTTGTTCCTTTTTCATTGTATAAATTCTGCATCATTTCTTGTTCTGCTTTCTTATGTATATGACCTCTTCTTCCGCTGCTTTCAGGATCTCCTCCACACATTGTTCGTCGGCAATCTGATAAGCAAGCA
>JBAXRP010000182.1:0-9287 GCA_037131145.1 Bacteroidota bacterium | reverse complement strand
GTGAGGCTGATCTTCAGATCCTTGTTCTTTACATCCAAAAGCATGATGAGCAGTCGCACCTGACGCGATGATTTTCGCAATTCAGCTTCAGCCCGTGCCTTTACAGCCTCCTTCTCCAATTTCCATGCCTCCCTGAAATTGTTTCTGGAGCCCTCCATGTCAGCCCAGGTGTCGTAGAGCGTGGCAAGCCAGTCGAAATTTGAATCGGCTCGTGCAAGGGGGATGGCCGTATGTTTCAGAAGGTCAGTGGCCTGGCTGGCCAGCCCTTTTTCGAGCAAACTGTAAGCCATGTTGTTGCAGGCCTGCATGGCGATAACAGGATAGGTCTCCTCTTTGGCAGAACGGAGAGCCATTTGATACCAACATATGGCCGAATCGGGGTTTTTCTGCCGGTTGGCAATATTGATGTAAATTTCGGCCAGTTCACTTCCGGCATAAGATCCTTTGATTACAAGGGCCACGGCGTTTTTCATTTGATGGATCGCGCTGTCGGCATCCGGGGAAAACCGGGCAAGGTTGCCCAAAGCCACGCCTGCTTGCCTGTTCAGCCCGTTTTTTGTGGCTATCGCGTAGGATTCTTCAAACAAAGCCTTTGCATCCTTCGGGTTCCAGACATCGAGATGAAGTGTCCCCAGCATATTCAGGACATCGGAAACGGTTGTGTAGTCACTATTGCGCAAAGCGGCATTCCTCGCTGAGTCAAAAAAAGCAACCGCGGTTTTCAGATCGGAACTTTCGCTGTGAAACTCCGCGAGCGCAAAATAAATTTGAGGACGCAAACTTTTCAATCCAAACCGGTCGGCAAGTTTAAGCGCGAGGATGAAGGTAAGATATGCTGAATCGGGTTTATCCTTTTTGTTCGCGTTTCCAAGTGTAACAAGCGCGCGGATAATCTTTTTCAACGACCGCTGCTTCAAAGCGCTGTCGTAGGTTGCCAGCGCTACTTGTTGTTTTTTGGTCTGGCAAAATCCATGAATCCCACACAAACTCAGTGTTATTAAGAGGAACATAAGGAGAAGGGTTCTTTTCATGATAATTGCCTTGTAAACAAAAATAGCATTGAAATAAATTGAAAACCAAATGAATGGTTTTCCCCGTGAAGATTATTCGAAGAATCGTTCTTCAAAGTTAATCAGAAATACCTTTTTGGTGGCGCGGGTGATGGCGGTATAAAGCCATCTGCCAAATTCGAGATTCAGCATTTTGTCGTTCAGGTATCCCTGGTCAACAAAAACCGTATCCCATTGGCCTCCCTGGGTTTTATGACAAGTTAGCGCATAAGCGAATTTCACCTGAAGGGCATTGAAATACGGACTTGCCTTGACCTTTTCCAGCCGTTCGCGACGGGAGGTCAAATCCTGAAAGTCTGCCATTACAGCCTGAAACAACCGGTTATTTTCCGGTTGGGCAAGGGCGGCTGATTCAGTCATCAGCGTGTCGAGAATGATTTTCACATCAATCTCTTTTTCTTCAGGATAATCAACAAACCGGAGAGTCACATCGGCAAAGCGGAAACCATATAACTCCTCAATAGTCCTGATCCTCACAAGTTCAACGATATCGCCGTTGGCAATGAACCCTGCAACCGAATCTTCGGGCAACCAGAAATAGTTATTCTTGACAATCATCATGAAATCGCCGGTAGAGATCTCTTCCTCAAGATAAAGTATTCTGTGCCTGATTTCACGGTTATAGATATTGGCGCGCTTGTTTGAGCGACAGATCACCACGTTGTTTTCCCTGGAATTTCCGCCATAAGCGTTGTTCAGCGCCTCCTCAAGATCCTGCCCGTTCAACCGGATGATGTCGGGAAAGCCATCAACAGCAAACATCGGGAACTGAAACTTTTTTTCCTGAAGTTGCTGTCGAACCTTTGTTGCATTCATCAGAATACCTGATTCGCTGGCTTGCCGCACTACTTCTGTGAGTTCAAATGTGTCAATGTTAAGATGATAGGCGCTTTTCAGGAATTCATGGTCGAGGGCGGGGCTGTAATCAAGTCCAACCGGCGGCAACTGTGCGGCGTCGCCGATAAAAAGCATCCGGCAGTTTTCGCCGCTGTAAACAAACTGACAAAGATCGTCAAGCAGGTTTCGCGAGGCGAATATGGTTCCTTCAGACGACATGGTATGTTGGATCATCGAAGCCTCGTCAATAATAAAAAGGGTGTGCTTGTGGTAATTTGTTTGCAATTTCAGATCAATAAGGCCATCCTTATTTGTACGCGCAAAATAGATTTTCCGGTGAATCGTATTTGCCTGATTTCCGGTGTAACTGCTCAGCACTTTCGCCGCCCGTCCGGTTGGAGCGAGCAGAACCGTTCGTTTGCCGATTTGCGGAAGCGCTTCAACGAGCGCCTTCACCACAGTTGTTTTTCCCGTGCCGGCATAACCGCGCAAGATAAACAGTGCATTTTGTTGTCGCCAGGAAATGGTAAGAAAAACGGCAAGCTCGCCCAGCAATTTATCCTGTCCTGACGTAGGTTCATAAGGAAACGCCTGATTCAGCAGAGTCAGGACTTTACTCATATCCATAAAGAAGGGTTATTCGTAACGAAGCGATTCGATGGGATCGAGGTTTGCAGCTTTTCGCGCCGGGATAATCCCGCTGAGTAATGCAACAAAAAAACAAAGTACAACCCCAGTGCCTATCCACATCCATGGGATGATGAATGAACTGCCAATCAGCAACGAGATTGTATTTCCTATGATGATGCCGAGAATAATTCCGAGGATTCCTCCCAACTGACCAATCACGATGGATTCAACGAGGAATTGATTACGGATTACCCGCTTGGTAGCGCCAATGGCTTTCCTGATTCCGATTTCGCGGGTTCGTTCGGTAACCGAAACGAGCATGATATTCATCAGTCCAATGGCTGCTCCGAGTAATGTGATCACCCCGATCAGGGTTGCAGCCATGGTGACATATTTGATATTTTCAATCAGCATTTTCGCGATGTTGTCACTTTTTGTGATTTCAAAAGTGTCCTCCAATCCAACCGGCACCTTACGTAAATTTCTCAGCAGGGCAGTAGCTTCGCCCGTAGCGGCATCAACTAATTCTGGACGTTTCGCCATCACATTTATATTGAAAGACATATTCGGACGGGGAAAATGGGTTCTGACTTTGGTAACCGGCACGAAGCAGGTACGATCGCCGCTAAATCCCATGCTTGAACCTTTCGATTTTAACACGCCGATAACTTTAAATTTTCCGGGACCGATGGAGATGATTTTTCCGACGGGATCTTCTTTGTTTTTAAAAAGGTCTTTGACAATATCCGCGCCGAGGATAGCCGAGCTGAAACCATACTCAATTTCATTGGAGGTAAAACTCCGCCCCTGATCAACTTCATCGCCCGAAGTGATAAGGTAATTCTCATCCACACCCATTACGCCAACATTCGGATTTGTTTTATTGTTTTCATATTTCAGCGTAGCAATACCTGTTGCCCGCGTAAAAACGCTTGTATATGCAGGAAATTCAAATCTCTCCTTAAAATCGAGGGCTTGGGCATAAGTAATGGGTTCATACCGCTTTTCCTTCATGTCGCTGCCGCCCATGTGAATATTCATGGATCGGTTGCGGATCGTAAAGGTATTTGCGCCCATCATCGAAAAATTCTGCGTAAGAAAAAATTTGATCGAGTCGGTGGCGGTAAGAATTCCCACCAGCGCCATAATCCCGAAAGAGATTATCAGAACCGTAAGGATAGTCCTTAAAAGGTGACTTCTGATGGATATCAGCGAAATATTAATATTCTCAACAACCAGCGAATTCTTCATTTTTTGTTTAGTGTTTTTTTCCGAAAGCCAGATCGCCTGCATCACCCAATCCGGGAACGATGAATGATTGCGCCGTCATTTCATCATCAATTGCTCCAACCCAGATGGTGGTATCTTCCTGTGAAAAATGTTTTTTTATATAATCAATTCCTTCAACGCTTGCCAATAAGGCGGCAATGTGTGTATGTCGCGGCTTTCCGTGAGTCATCAATTCACGATGAGCTAAAACCATCGAAGAACCCGAAGCAAGCATAGTATCGGTAAGGATTACAACTTTGTTTTCAATGTCGGTAACCGAAGCGTATTCAATGTTTATTGAAAAGGTGCCATCCTTGTGATGCTTGCGGAAAGCTGAGATAAAAGCATTATCCGATTTATCGAAAAAACTGAGTAAACCCTGATGAAAAGGAAGCCCTGCGCGAAGAATAGTAGCAAGTACAGGGTATTCTACCAGGACAGGAACATTGGCAATTCCAAGTGAAGTTAACACTTCCCGGTTTTCATAATCAAGGCTCTTACTGATTTCATACGCAAAAATTGCTCCAAGTCGTTCAAGATTGTATCTGAACCGTAAGCTGTCTTTTTGAATCTCGCCATCCCGTAACTCGGCAATAAACTGATTCAAAATAGAATTACCCGCTGATAAATCATTAACCATGACATTGTTTTTTAAACACACCAAAGATAGTTAATTTTCGCTATTGCTTAATTTCCGGGCAACATTAAGCGCCAGCCGCGCAATTGAAGGCAACCGGTTCATAGTAAGGGCCGGGTATGAAACCTCGCCGGCTCCAAAACTTTTATAAAATCTGCCGAGTTGGGGATCATTTCCTCCTTCAAAATCAAGGATGAAGGGTGTTCCTGCGTGGTTGGCTATAAATCTGTCAATCAGGTAAAACATTGCGCCGTTTTCCCGCGCGTGCGGTGAGGATGCAGCAAAGAGGAAATAGAACCGCGACTGATCCTGGACGAAAAATGCCGCAGCGGAAAGCATGTTTTGCGCGGAATAAATTCCCA
Organism: Bacteroidota bacterium; assembly: GCA_037131145.1. GTDB lineage: Bacteria > Bacteroidota > Bacteroidia > Bacteroidales > FEN-979 > CAIVAT01. Next base: position 4,482 of record JBAXRP010000182.1, on the reverse strand, counting down.
TCGGAGCGCCCATTCCAGTATGCTGAAAATAGATCAGCAGGTCGTTGATCGTCCCGTAATTTTTTGATTTCAATTTGCCCTCGCGGTCGCCAAAGTTCGACCTGAATAAATTAATCAGATCGTTAATGGATGGCTGATTGCCAATAAAAACCCTTGCTTCCGCAGCTTTTTTCAGATTTCTCTTTGTGTTTTGCGAGTATCGTCCGGCAATCTCCTGGTAAGTGTAATCCAATCGCAATTCATGATTAATCCTGTTTTTCATATTCCAGCCCGCCACAGGAAAACCGTTCAGCGCGTTGAGTTGAATTTCGGCAAATTTTATTTCCACAGGAATTGCTTTCAGAAATGCTGGAACAACCTCCTTACTTATTGGATTGATCGAAAAGACTCCGAGTTGCTGAGTGAAATAGGGTTGATACAGATATTTTACAGTCCATTTTCGGTTCCATGTCAATGGAAAAACAGTATCATAATCACCGCCAATCAGGGCGTCCCAGCCCGGACAAACCATATCGAGATACCAGGAAAAAGCATAGATTCGACGGTTCAGCGATTGGGCGATACAATCGTCCCATCGTTGTTTATCAATCCGGTTATGAGTCAGGTATTGAATCATCAAAAATCAGGTTGAAGCAAGTTTTACCATCTCTTCATATACATCTCTCCAGCCATGCCAGCGGCCATGATTTCCAAGACTTTCATTATGCCAAATCGTAACCAGCTCCCCATTTACCTTTCTTACTTTTTCAATCAAACCGGCAATAAATTCGAGGCTTTCAACGGGATTTAGACGCAGATAATCTTTCAAAGTTACATCCATAAGCATTACCGGATGAATCATCAGCGAAGTTGTTTTGTTTTCCAGCAAATCGAAAAAGGGAAAGGGTATAGCCATTCCCGCCCTGAATCCAGGATGAGAGGCATATCCCATGGAATAATCGTGAGTGACGCCTGATTTTATCAGAGCGCTATAGGTATCGGGAAAGGATAGTTTCAGAAAATGTTGTCGGCTGATGGCGATTTTACGTTGCAAAACATTTGCCAATCCTGATATTTCGGTTTGCAGCGCCTTCTCATTTTTTCCTGATTTGAGCGAAGGATGTATCCCGACGCGCTGAAACCTGTCAAGTTTTTTGACCAACTCCTGAAAACGCTTCGATGAAATGTCAACGTTATTATCATCTCCGCCATAATCGGCATTAAGAACGAAGTAAAAACGCTGTTCGGCATGGTTCTGATGAACTGTATCAATGAAGTTAAAATTATCAAAGGGATCAGCCTTAATTCCAGCTAACGTTTGTAACCGGGCGGAAATATCCCTGAAATGCCCATGAGCCAGCGAGCGACCAATTCCGCCGAGAGTTCGTATCAAGGGGCGACCCAGATAACACCAGGCATGGTCAATGTCAATAGTTGGGATAAACCGGTACGATGGTTGGCGCAATTTCATCTCTGGAAATTTTTTCGCCAGTTCATTCCAAATCATTTCAACCCAATGATGAACCGCGGGAATATCGAGAAACCCTGCTTTCGAAGCTATGCTCTCCTTTGCAGGAAACCGTCCATACCTGTCTTTTTCAAAATGCAGGTACTCTTCGTACCGTGTTACCATAAAAAACGACGATGCAAAAGGATCAAATGGCAGGGAGGAGTCATTTTGCGGCGACGAGAATATCACAGGGAATTGATTAAAACTGCCAACATCATGTTTTATCGCCGGGATATGAGTTTCTTCGAGCAAACCATGCGCTTTGATAAAAATTCCACCTCGAAGCGGCTCTGTTCCATAAACTATTTTCGGACCGGGATAACTTTCAAACTCATCCGCAGAGGCGGTAATCCTGAACTGTACGCCAAGCATCCGGCTGAATATCAGATCGGCGATATATTTGAACCTTTCGGTAATTGTGTAATTATGGATAAGCAGCATGGTTGGAGAAATCGGAACCTGCCGCCAAATTACACAAAAAACAAAAACTTTCGTACTTTTGGCTGATTATTAAAACGAACCGGACTGTCTTATGGAGAACTTTATTGTATCGGCAAGAAAATACCGTCCACAAACCTTCGCTACTGTTGTTGGTCAGAAATCAATTACCAACACGCTGAAGAATGCAATTAAAAACAAACAACTGGCTCAGGCATTTCTTTTCTGCGGTCCCAGAGGCGTGGGAAAAACCACCTGCGCAAGAATCCTTGCTAAAACTATCAATTGCGAGCGGCTATCGCCTGCAATTGAGGCTTGTGATCAATGTCCTTCCTGCATTTCCTTCAACCAAAATGCTTCATTCAATATTTATGAACTTGATGGCGCTTCCAACAACTCTGTCGACGATATCCGCACCTTGGTTGATCAGGTAAGGATTCCGCCGCAGATGGGAAACTACAAGGTTTACATCATTGATGAAGTCCACATGTTGTCGGCAGCCGCATTTAATGCTTTCCTGAAAACTCTGGAAGAACCGCCGGCTTATGCAAAATTTATTCTTGCTACCACTGAAAAGCATAAAATCATTCCTACGATACTTTCGAGATGCCAGATTTTTGATTTCAAGCGAATTACCGTTGATGATATTGCCAGTCATCTTCAATTTGTCGCCGAAAAGGAAAATATAACGATTGATGATAATGCAAGGCATGTTATTGCCCGGAAGGCTGACGGCGCGATGCGCGACGCGCTCTCCATTTTCGACCAACTGGTTAGTTTTGCTGGAGATTCGCTCATTTACGAAACTGTGCTTGAAAACCTTAATGTTCTCGATTATGAATATTTTTTCAAGATTACCGACCAGATTCTTCAAGGGGATACAGCAGGAACGCTGTTAACAATTAACGAGATTATTGACAAAGGATTTGAGGGACAGCATTTTTTGATCGGATTCGGTGAACATCTTCGCAACATGCTTGTTTGCAAAGACCCATCAACGATAAAATTGCTTGAAATCGCGCCTTCAATAAAAAATCAATACCTGGGGCAATCGGCAAGATGCTCTGTTCAGTTTCTGTTGAAAGCTCTTGACATCAACAACCGATGCGATCTTAACTACAAAACAAGCAACAGCAAGCGTCTCCATCTCGAAATTTCGCTAATGCAGATGTGCGCGATCTTCATGCAGCAAGAAGCTGTAAAACCTGTGAGCGCCTCACAAAATCCATCGCATATACCGACTACATCGCAAACTACCGAAGTTAATCGCCAATCTGCCCCACCTGCGGCTGCCGCCACTCCGGAAAAAAAAATTGTTGAACCGGTAAAAATGCGCGACATTAAGGACAAGTATGACAGTCCTACGTCCATCAACAAACTACAACCAACTGCCGGAATGGCTCCACTCACAACTGAGGAAAACAGTTCGAGGTATGAAACGGCGACCCCATTCACCCAACCGGAGTTAACCCTGGCCTGGGATGAGTTTGCGGAAAAATTAAAGAACCAGTATCCGCATCTGTACTCCACATTAAAAAGTTCCCGTCCGGCTTTGCTCAACGACTGGATTGTCTCCTTTACTCTCGACAACAAATTAATTGAAGAGGAGCTAACTGGTCATAAAACAGAAATGATGGAGTTTCTAAGGAACCGGCTGAATAATTATCAAATCAGTCTGCAGACCAAACTCGCTGAGGTGCAAATTACCCGCAAGCCTTATACCGACAGGGAAAAATTCGAGTTGATGTCGGAAAAGAATCCGAATCTGCGCACTTTGCGTGAAACGCTTGATCTTGAAATTGAGTATTGAGACTACTCCGAAAAACCATTTTTTACCACATCGCCTCATTCACCATTTTATTGCTCCTGTCAATTCACGTCCCTCCCTTTTTTGGCAGGGATTTAGGGAGGGGCGTTAATTAGCGAGAAATTGTGAATTCCTTCAATACAAAGGAAAATGTTACAAATATTGCAAATAACCAACCTGAACAGTTTCAAAAATGTCAACTCACCCAAACGTTAAGTCAAAGCTCCTCCCCTTATCCTTGAAGGAGAAGGGTCCGGGGGTTGAGGTGGTTTATAATGGGGTTGGGGGTTGAGGCGCTTTACGAAGGGGTCGGCGGTTGAGCTGCTTTATTAGAAGGCGGCGGGTTGAAGGGGTTTCACAATATACAGGGACGGAGGCTGAGGCGGCTTTGAATACGAAATCGGAAAACGCGCCGGGGGGGCGTCTTTAATCCTTGAATTGAAACATCCAATAACAGATCAGAGGCATTAATTTGTGATAAAATCAAAAATCGCAAATTCCTCAGTCCATTTTCTACTATCAGTTTTTAAAAATATTTCTGAATTTCTCCGTACTTTCGCACAAAATTTAAAAAACCCCTCTCAAATGAAAAAGTATTTGTTGCTTTTATTGATTCCGGTATTTATCGCCTGTGGTCGCGAAGCCAAACAAAAAGCCGAAGAGCTGCAATCGAAGACCGACAGTCTGATGAGTCAAACCATGCAAAAAGATGAAGCCATCAATGAATTTATCCGCTCCATCAACGACA
>JBAXRP010000181.1:0-9355 GCA_037131145.1 Bacteroidota bacterium | reverse complement strand
TAAACTTCGCCTTGTGATATTCGCACCAGGCGATCATTTTTCTTTTAAACCGGTGTGGCGTCATAAACCTGCGCTGTGTTGGTGTTTTTTCAAGAAAGTCATTATACAGTTCAGCCCTGGGAATGGGATGGTTCATGTTTTGCACCTCATAAGAATTGATACGCTCGGGATCAGCGACATTAAAATACTCCCCAGCCCAGGAAAGGAAATCTTCCCCGATGAACTGGCGCAAACGGCGCAGGTCAAGGCGTTCAGTGGGTGGCGGGATCAGCCCGGAGTGATTGTGTCCCCATTCATCAAAAAAGTTGATGCCGAAGTCATCAATCGGCTTGAAATCTTCGTTGTAATAATCGCTGAAGGCAACCAGCGCCTGACGGTCTTTGAATGAGGAACTGCTGCCATTGATGGCGTGGTTCGCGGTGAGGTACATTTTGGGGCTATCACGCTCGGAAAGGGTAAATTTCTTTTGCCCTTTTGAGTTTACCGATATAGCGCTGGGGTACCACTTCCCCAATGGCAAAACCAACGATGGATTTACCGGTGCGTCCATTGCTTTCCCCTACCTCGCTCAGTCTGCCATCCATTGCAATAACAGCCTTTTCGCATGATTTGTCCTGGTATTTGTGAAGTACGTAACCAATGACAGTCATTTTTGAAACTATTTGCAGGTTTGCCTCCATCCGTTCTTCCAGAGAGCTAAGGTCTTTGGCGAGCTTCTTCCGGGTTTTAGAATCCTGTAATTTGCTCCAGAAAAATTCACCCTTGTTGTAAACAAACCGGGCAAAGTGGCATTCTTTTGCCTTAATTTTGCAGGTCGCTCAAAGGCATTTTCTTCAATGCCACCGGTAGTGATTTCCCATTATTTGTTTTTAAAGAAAAGGTACTGGCGGCGTTTGTCGGCATACTCAAACACCGGTCTGACGAAATCAAGGTTGCCCGGGGAATCGGGACCGAAGTACATTTTCCCGCCTCGGTAAAGCATGTCCATCACTTCAACCAGCGCCTCCTTGTTATTGGTTGCCAGGAACGCTTTGCTGAATTCCATGATGTAGTCCCGTACCTGGTAGGCTTCAACAATATGAACAATTTTATAAACGATGTGGCAAAGGAATTTGAGTTCTGAAGGCTCCAATATTCAGAATCCTTGACAAAAAGCATTACTAAAAGATTTTATTCAATATTCGAAAGGCTCAGGTTGAGCAAGACCCTGAAATTTTCTCAAAACTTCAAGATGAGATTTGGGAATTTAGAACGCTCTACCAAGGGTTAAAATATCGCTTGCTTTCATTTTGGGATAAAACAGATTCAGAAAACACATTAATAGTTTCAATATATGGATTTATAAAAAACGTAGTAAAGTTCCTCAAAGCGAGATTCAAAAGGCGAAACAAATACGTATTAGATATTTTGCGGACAAAGAAAAAGTTAAAAAGAAAAAGCAATGAAAACTTACACATTAGATGAAGTTCAAGATAAGTTAATTGGAAAAGTTGGTACTCCCAACCGAGATCGGTTTGAATATGAATTGCAAATGGATAATCGGGAAAGTAATAAAACAGACACGTCAAGCCCAATTTCTCCAGTAGCATTTGCCGATATGTGTTTTGGATTGCATGATTTTGATAAGATTATAATCAACTGCAAGGCTTGTCAAGGTTCCAACAGTTGTGATACTGGATGATCCTGCCCAGGCGCTTAGCGGGTATTTTTTTATTTGTTTGGTCAAGGTATCCCACTCGAAAATCTTCATCGCGCTTGTGCCCATGGGCATATAACAGATAGGCGGTGAAGAAATTGGAACTGGAAAACAAGGAAGAGGCGCAGAAGATAAAAGTTTAGTTGTTGTTGCGACAGAATGTATTGGAAAGCAAATAGGTAGAGTGCGCTTTAAAATAATATCCAATGCGTCGAAAGAGAATCTCTTACCATTTATTGAAGAAAATGTGGAATATGGAAGCGCTTTAATTACAGATGGTTGGACAAGTTATGCTTCTCTATCCAAAAACAAAAAGTACGAACATATAAAAAAAGTCATATCCGGCAGTGGAAAGCAAGCACATGAATTATTACCTCATGTACATAATTGTAGATTCGTTAGTAAAACGATGGCTTAACGGAAGCATCAAAGGAAAATCTCTACTAAACATCTGGAGTATTATTTGGATAAATTCGCATTTCGTTTTAACAGAAAGTTATCTAATCACGGAGGAAAGTTGTTTTACAGGTTAATGCAACAAGCTGTGACTACTTCCCCGATGACTAATACCGAAAATATAAAGCAACTTGCTTATTGTGAAAAGCAGTTTATTAATTTATAATTCCACCGTCAGGCAACCTTTTCAATATGTCGGGTTATTATATCAGAAAACATTCCGGAACCAGGTTCTTTAACAATTAGCAAATATTATTAACCTTAAAACCATCAAACCAATGAAAAAACTACTAATTCCGATTTTACTTCTTATGCTGGCGTTTCCAGCAATGTCACAGCAATTTCTGACAGTCAATGGTATTGTAACCGATACGGCTACCGGAAATCCAATTCCCAACCATGCAGTGAACATTCACAATGATTCAAATTCACTCGGTTATTTTTACCATACCGTACTTACCAACAACAGCGGGTTTTACAATGACACCATTATTATTCTTAACGGCGTAACACAGGGAAACCTTTACGTTAACACCAGCGATTGCCAGAATTACCTGCATCAGCAGTGGTTCGTTTATAGCCCTGCGCAATCTAACTTTACAGCGAATTTTGCGATATGCTATAATAACAATCCCTGCCAGGCAAATTTTTATGCTTCAGCCCAGGGTTTGACGGTGCAATTCACCGACGCCTCTGTGGGTGGCGGAACAACGCGTCAATGGCAATTTGGAGACGGCGCTACATCAAGCCAGATGAATCCGCTCCACTCTTATGGAGCTCCTGGTTATTACAATGTGACACTGACAATTGGCGCACTTGGAACAACCTGTTATAACAGTATCACCCAAACTGTCGCGGTTTTGGATTCAACCTCAGGGGGATGCCAGGCTGCATTTATTGCCATTCCCGACACCAATAACAGCAATTATACCTACAATTTTATGGATCAGTCCTCCGGAAATATCATTTCCTGGGGATGGAATTTTGGCGATCCAACCAGTGGTACAAACAATGTATCCACGTTACAAAATCCAACCCATATTTATTCACAACCCGGTTCCTACACTGCATGCTTAACAATCCATGGCTCCGACAGCAGTTGCTACGACGTTACCTGCGAAACAATTGTAATTGGATCCGGCGGCGGTTGCCAGGCAGCGTTTACGATTGTTCCCGACTCCATGAACACTCCGAACTCATTTTACTTTATTGATCAATCAGCAGGGAATATTACTACCTGGGTATGGGATTTTGGCGACGGAACGCCTCCAGTGACGATAAACTTTCCTTCAAACCCGAATACTTTCCATAGTTATTCAATACCAGGCTATTATATGGTTTGCTTATCAATCCAGGGCGCAAACGGTTGTTTTGATATGACTTGTGACACGCTGGTTGTTGGATCCAACACCGGATGCGACGCCAACTTCTTCACTTCTATTCCTATCAGTACAGCTTACCCAACCCTGTTTCAGGACGCGTCTCAAGGGGGTGGCGGTCTTCCGATTGTATCCTGGAACTGGAACTTCGGCGATCCGGCGAGTGGCGCCAATAATACATCCTCGTTACAAAATCCTTCGCATACATTCAATGTCGCCGGTATCTATAATGTTTGCCTGACCATTCAGGGCGCTGACAGCAGTTGTTACGATGTTACATGCCAGAACATAGTTGTTCAGGGCGATTCCGGTTGCCAGGCCAATTTCCTTTATACGATTGATTCTGTAGTAGGGAAAACGGTTGCTTTTACTGATATTTCAACCGGAAACCCGACATCCTGGTTATGGAGCTTTGGCGACGGCACATCGGCTACAACGCAAAATCCTGTTCATACCTATAATGGAACGGCGCCTTCATATAATGTTTGTCTAACCATTACCGGGAATAACTGTACAAGTACTTACTGTCAGAATGTAGTATTTACGGACAGTACAAATTACCACCAGGTTTACGGGCAGGTTTTTGCAGGCAATTTCCCGGTTACAATGGGATTGGCAATGATCTTTTCACTGGATTCCAATGCGACTAACCAGCTTTTTAGTGGCGTTTGTCCGCTTGATTCAAACGGGGTTTACTATTTCACGATGGTTCCGGATGGGAATTACTATATTCTGGCGATGCCTTTTGATTCAAATGGCTATTTACCTACATATTACGGAAATACCATTAGTTGGGAACAGGCTACGCAGATTATACTGGGAACAGAGAACAATCCTTACAACATTAACCTTGTACAGTCCGATCAGATGACGCCAGGCCCTGGTTCAACTTCGGGACAGATCAACATGGGCGACGTGAATAGTTCGCTGCTCGATAAAATCAATATGATTCTGATGAATGACCAGAGCGCCCCGATTGGTTTCACGCAAGTTTCAACCTCCGGCGTTTTCAACTTTCCAACATTAGCTTATGGAACTTACTATCTGCATCCTGAGATGCCCGGCGTTTCCGGCGATGTTGTCAAATTTACGCTGACCGCGGAAAAACCTCATGCCGATGTTGTGATGACCTTTACAGGTAACAAAATTCTTGGATTACAGGATGAGCAGTCATTGGTAAACCAGTGGTCGGTATTTCCGAATCCTGTGAATGACCATCTGACTATAAACCTTGATCTGAAACAGGATATTCAGGTTGTAGTAGAAATCCATAATCTGACCGGAAAGGTGATGACGTCCAAATCTGTTGTTTTACAAAACGGCAACAATTCAATTTCACTTTCAACCTCAAATTTGCCAGTTGGTTTATATATGTTAAGAGTCTCTTCAAAAGAGGGTGTTAACATTAATACGAAACTGGTAAAAATCAGATAACCAATTTCTTTTCCATTTGCAGAGCCGCTTCGGATTTCCGGGGCGGCTTTTTTTTGACATAAACTGGCGACTCAACCCTCTCATGGTCATTCAAACCTGACAGGGGCAATCCGACCATTGGAAAACAGTTACCTTTGTGACAGCAAAATAGAAGTATATGAAAATTTCGATTTCGGCGCTCAGTTTATTTCTGCTTTCAATTCAATTGATGTCGCAGGTTATACCAGATCAATCAACTTTAATGGCAAGGGCTCCGGCAACTTTTCAGGCTGTATTCCATACATCGAGAGGTGATTTCACGGTGGAAGCGATCCGCGAATGGTCGCCTGCCGGCGCCGATCGTCTTTTTCAATTGTTAATGACCGGCTTCTACAATCAAAATATCTTATTCCGGGTACAGAAAGGCTATGTAATTCAATTCGGAATTTGCGACAAAAAGGAGGTGAACTCTTTCTGGGACAAACGCCCGATACCCGACGAAGAGGTTAAAACCGCCAATCTTAAAGGAACTATTTCTTATGCCCGCGACGGAATTAACAGCCGCACGACGCAGCTTTTCATCAACATGAAGGACAATTTTAAACTCGACTCCATTAATTTCAACGGACTTCGTGGATTTTCGCCAGTGGCAAGGATCATCAGTGGATTTGAAGTTGTGGAATCCTTTTACGGAGAATATGGATTCGAACCGGCTAATCACCAGGATTCGGCGATGGTTTGCGGAAATGGTTACCTCAAACAGAAATTTCCCCTGCTTGATTCCATAATCGAAGTTAGAATAATCACTCAATACTGAAAACAACGATTACGTCCTTTCCTCCACGTTAAATATTTTCGAATGATCAGAATCGGAATCCTCTCCGATACACACGGATACATCCACCCTCGAATACCCGAATTTTTTTCAGCGGTAGATGAAATCTGGCATGCAGGCGACATTGGCGATATCCGAATTGCTCATCAATTGAGGGAACTCAAGCCATTGAGGGCTGTTTTCGGTAACATTGACGGACAATCTGTTCGTCTCGAATATCCGGAAGTAAACCATTTCAGGGTGGAACAGGTAAAGGTGATAATGACCCATATCGGCGGATATCCGGGTCATTATGATTTCAGGGCAAGATTATTGATTGAGCAGGAAAAACCGAAACTTTTCATCTGCGGACATTCACATATCCTCAAAGTTATCTACGACCCAAAATTCGAACTCCTTCATGTAAATCCTGGAGCCGCAGGAAAATACGGAATACACAAATCAATTACAGCAATCAGAATGATTATAGATGGAAACAATATGCGCAACATGGAAGTACTTGACCTTCCTCGCTAAAATAGAACCAATTTCGCGAATTTGCCACCTCGTTACCTCAACCGGTCTGTGGACTTCACCAACGCCTCATCTTTCATGATAGCACGGCTCGCAAGAATCAGCAGGGCAAGTGAAATCAATGGTAAAACCATTCCGAAATAATTATATTCAGGTTCGGTAGAGGTCATAGATTTGATCCTTGTGATGTAAAAGAAAAATACCACCATGATGAAAACAATGTTGGTGAGTACATTAAATGTACAAAGCCGGTTTTGTAGCGGACGGTTTTTATACAGAAATATTGCCGATACTGCAAAAATGAATGAAACAACAACAAAAAATATCAGAGGAATTGCAAAAAAAGACCCGAAAACCACTTTAGGATCAGGATCCATGCTTTGAACTCCATAAATAAAAAAACGATAATTGCCTTCCATTTCATTATAAAAAAAAGCCAGCGGAAAAAAGAAAAGAAGGATGCATGCAATTGCAACTAATGCGAGGTAAATGGTTTGAATACGTTGTAACATGGCCAGTGATTTTAATAATCGGCGAAATTAGGAAAGATTTTTATTCCTATCTGATTTTTGATTATCTTTGCGCCGATTTTAATCCCCACATTCAGTTTCTGAATTCACTTTCAACTAATTTCTGTTTAGAAATTCCCTTGATCATCTAATTGACCATTCAATTTGTTAAAACCCAATCATCATGTATGACATTATTTCGCTTAATAGCATGGAGCTATCTGAGCTAAAAAACATTGCAAAACAATTCAACATTCCGAAAACCGACAAACTGGAAAAACAGGAGATGATTTATAAAATCCTTGATCATCAGGCATTAAATCCTACTGAGGAAATTTTAAATAAGGAAAAACAAGATAAATCCAAACCATTTCGCGGTCGTCCCCGCAAGGAAATGAATGCGAAAGTAACAATTCCAAAAGAAGAAAAATCTCCGGACGAACCCAAAGAAAAACCGGAATCAGTAAAGCGGGTGGAACATAAAGATAATAAGGAGATACCGCAGCGACAAAAACCGCATGATCCACGCGCCGACAAAGGACCAAAACCCAATAGGAATGCTCATGTTCCAAGAGAAAACCGTCCGCCGCGCGACCCGCATCAGCCACGTCCAAATGAACAATTCAAGAACAACCCTATACGACCTGTTGCCGAACCGATGCTTAAAATGGTGATTCCTGATTTCCTTGATACTCCCGATGAACGCTTTGATTTTGAAGAAACCGCAGAAAAACCCTTTTTACCGCTCGATCCGGTTGATGTGATTCAAAAACCTGAAGGAATGCCGGAAATTCCAATCGAACCTATTGAACCTGCTCCGCCTGTTGAAACAGTCGCGGTATCAGAAATCACCGCTCAACCCGTTGCTGAAGATCGTAAGCCACGTGATTTCCAAAAGAAATACCAGGAACGGCACAGGGAAGAGTTTAATTTCGAATTTGAAGGGATTATCGTAAGCGAAGGCGTACTCGAAATTATGCTCGATGGTTACGGCTTCCTCCGTTCATCCGATTACAATTACCTGAACTCTCCCGATGATGTTTATGTGTCGCAATCCCAAATAAAGTTGTTCGGATTGAAAACCGGAGATACCGTGAGAGGATCTATCCGCCCACCAAAAGAAGGCGAAAAGTATTTTCCCCTTATCAAGGTTGACCTGATAAATGGAAGGACTCCTGAAGAAGTACGCGACCGGATTCCTTTTGATTATCTGACGCCGTTGTTCCCAATGAAAAAATTCAAACTCACTGGTCACAAAAATGAAAGTTTGTCAACCCGCGTTATTGACATGTTTGCTCCAATAGGTTTCGGTCAGCGCGGTTTGATTGTTGCGCAGCCAAAAACCGGAAAAACGGTTCTATTAAAAGAAATTGCCAATGCAATTGCAGCCAACCATCCTGATGTTTATATGATCATTCTGCTGATTGACGAGCGTCCCGAAGAGGTTACCGATATGCAGCGAAGCGTGAAAGCAGAGGTAATATCTTCCACATTTGATGAACCTGCCGAACGCCATACCAGGATTTCCAATATCATCCTTGAAAAAGCCAAACGCCTCGTTGAATGTGGACATGATGTGGTGATTCTGCTTGATTCGATTACCCGTCTTGCCAGAGCATACAATACCGTAGCCCCAGCTTCGGGTAAAGTGCTTTCAGGCGGCGTTGAAGCAAATGCCCTGCAAAAACCAAAACGTTTCTTTGGCGCTGCCCGCCAGATCGAAAATGGCGGCTCGCTGACCATCATCGCCACTGCGCTGATTGATACAGGTTCAAAAATGGACGAAGTTATTTTCGAGGAATTCAAAGGAACCGGCAACATGGAACTCCAGCTTGACAGAAAACTTTCCAACAAACGAATCTATCCCTCCATTGACATTGTAAGTTCAAGTACCCGTCGCGAAGACTTGCTGCTTGATAAAGACGCTCTTCAGAGGATTTGGATTCTCAGGAATCACCTTGCCGATATGAATCCGCTCGAAGCAATGGAGTTTCTGCGTGAAAGGATGAAGTTCACAAATTCTAACGAGGAGTTTCTAATCTCCATGAACGGATAGGAATTAAGAACTTACCTGAGTGGCAAACTCATTGAGGTCAATTCCGTCATAATTCCCGGAACTCATCATCAGGAAAACAGAATTCTCAGACGGTTCCCTTAAAAGTCGCGCATTCAGTTCCGCTGATTGGTTGAAAACCTCCAGCTTTGAATTTCCAAATCCTTCCCTGATCTGCTGCGGAGTGATTTCGGGAAGGCGTTTCAACTGAAGCGCGTGCGGATTGTAATAAACAATAGCAACATCAGCCTGATCAAGGGTTCCCGCGTACTGGCGCATAAACTCTTTGCTCAGGCTGCTATACGTATGCAACTCAACGCATGCAATAACTTTTCGCCGGGGATACTGAACCCTTACCGCTCCCAAAGAGGCAAGCGCTTTGGAAGGCGCGTGAGCGAAATCCTTAAAAACAATACATTTATCAGTGTTCGCAAGAACTTCGAGCCGTTTTGAAGCGCCTTTGAAGGATTGAATCGCATTGAAAAACTCCGTATCGCCCAC
>JBAXRP010000180.1:0-9375 GCA_037131145.1 Bacteroidota bacterium | reverse complement strand
GTTGTTATTCTAATTCTCCTTGCTGGAAATGGCTGGGGACAAACAACTGTGTTTACTGATGATTTTAATCGCGGCAGTGTGGTTACGCCCCTATCCAACGGCGGCGTCCCAGCAATGACTTATACAACTTCAACAACAAGTACAGGTAATCCCAGTGGCGGAGGGGCGACTTCCAGAACGAATCTCATTAGCGGGACAGATTATGCTGCCAATATTCTTGCTGCAAACAGCACATCGGTACCTGCTCAAACTGCTGGCAGAACTTATGTTTCTGCGCCGCTTTCAACTTATTCGGCTCCGTTTAACACGACTCTCGGCAGTAATACTGGCGCTGTTACCTGGACATTCATTATGCGGACAAACAGGACAACTGCATTATCGGGCTTTGGCGGAAGCGCTTATGTTTCTGTGGTAATATTAGCCGCCGCGAGTTCTAATTTTATGACGGCAAACGGTTATGGCGTAATGATGATCAAAGGAACAACAACCAACGCTGTCTCTCTGATAAGATTTGCGAATGGTTTGGGCGCAACTCCCACCACGATTATCGGTCCTTCGCCAGATATCGCCAATAATGTAAACTTTGTCAGTGTAAAAGTTGTTTATACGCCATCAACAAATACATGGCAACTCTATGTTAGAGATGATGCCAGTAGCTCTGTTAAAGGAGATCCCTCCACAGTTACAACGCAGGTTGGCACAAATACTATAAACAGTACTTACACTGGAACTGCCATGACTGATTTTGGTTTCTTCTGGAATCATAGCGCCGCAGGCTCCTACTTAAGTAGCACGAGCTTTTACGATGATTTCACGGTTACTGTAACGCCGGTTTTATCTTCCTCATTAAGTGTTGCCCCATCATCTTTAACCGGTTTTACATATATTGAAGGATCGGGTCCATCCGTCTCTCAATCATACAGTCTCAGTGGGGTTAATCTGACCGGTTTCCCTGGAAATATTACGGTTACCGGTTCAACAAACTACGAAATATCCACAGACAATATAAATTTTGGAAGCGCCGCTGTTGTACCTTATACTTCTGCAACTTTGAACTCAACCCCAGTTTATGTAAGATTAAAAGCTGGTTTAATTCCCGGAAATTATAATTTAGAAAATATAGTAAATGCCGGCGGTGGAGCTATAACGCCAATGAATGTTACTTGCAGCGGTTATATTATGGGATTACCAAAAACATACATCTGGACTGGCGCTACCGACAACAACTGGACTGGCGCTTCAAACTGGAGTCCGAACCGTACATCGCCCGCTATTAACGATGTCCTGCAATTCAGCAATGGAAATACTTACACCATAACCAATGTTCCAACTCAAACTATTGCTCAAATGGCGGTATCCGGCGGTTCAAAAATTACGTTGCAGGCAGCCGCCACAACAATTCTTACAATTGCAGGAATTGCAGGCGATGATTTTACCGTTTCAGGGAGTGGTACGGAATTAAATATTTCCGGCTCATTCGGTTTAACAATTTCATTGATTAGCGGAACTAACGGTTTAATCAGCGGCTCAATGAATTTCAGCGGAGGAGTTCATGCAATT
Organism: Bacteroidota bacterium; assembly: GCA_037131145.1. Classification (GTDB taxonomy): domain Bacteria; phylum Bacteroidota; class Bacteroidia; order Bacteroidales; family FEN-979; genus CAIVAT01. Next base: position 7,815 of record JBAXRP010000180.1, on the reverse strand, counting down.
AAGTCGGCGGATGCAAACAGTCTCGTTTTCGCGAATGGCGGAATTTTTAAGGCGACTACAGGTTTTACCGGGAATGCTTTTGGAACAGCAAACCTCAATTCGGTAAAATTTCAATCAGGATCAACTTATATCCAGGATGCCGGAAGCAATCCTTTCGGAGCCGCAATCCCCAATTCTGTGTTAACCTTTGAAACCGGCAGTTTATACAAATTCACCGCTCCAAGCGGAGGCCCGTCTTACAGCGGTCGCACTTACGCTAACCTTGAAAATGACTCGCCACTTTCAACCCAAAACAATCAGGGTAGCAACCCAATTACTTGCGATAATTACATTGTAACCAGCGGCATTGTAAACTGGGATTTTACTGCCGCCGTTATTATCAAAGGCAATATTTCTGTTGCCTCTGGCGCTACCGTTACTTTTGGTAATGCAACTAAACTTACCAACCTGTCGTTGAATGGCGCTGCCGCACAAACCATAAGCGGGACAGGAAATCTGATTTTTGGCGCGAACGGCGTTATCACTGTAAATAATTCTGCAGGCATTATTCTGGCGCGGGATGTTGCTGCAAACAACCTGACATTTCAAAATGGAATAATTTCAACCGGCACAAACACCCTGTCGGTTGCTGCAAACGCAGTGATTTCGGGAGCGGGCGCAGGAAAATATATATTTGGAAAATTGCAGTTGAACTTTTTACCAGCAGCGCCCTCAACAACCTTCGCTATCGGCGACGCCGCCACTTATACTCCTGTTACCATTGACTTTTTTGGTATCACAACGCCTGGAACGTTAACAGCCAATACAACGCCAGGACTTCATCCAAACGTAGCAACTTCGGGGCTCAATGCGGCAAAATGTGTCAACCGTTTCTGGACAATAACCAGCAGCGGCCTCTCTTTCGCCAGTTATGACGCCACCTTTACTTTTGTTCCGGCAGATCTGCTTGGCGGAGCGAATCCTGATAATTTTATCGTCAAGAAATGGGATCCATCAACATGGAGTTCAACAACCATCAGTGACCGAACATCAACCACAACGAAAATTACCGGGGTAGCTTCATTCAGCGATTTTCAGATTGGCGAATTCCCTTGTGATTCACCTTTACCCTTTACAGTTACAGGAGGAGGCGCCTATTGTTCAGGAGGAACGGGATTGCCGGTAGGTATTGCCGGTTCTGAAACAGGAGTTAACTATCAGTTGTATATTGGCGCAACCACGCCGGTAGGATTGCCGGTTGCAGGAACCGGCAGCGCTATTTCTTTTGGAAATCAGCTTGCCGGCGGAACATATTCTGTTAAAGGTATCCGTACCATCGGCGGTTGCTCAACAACAATGACAGGGACGGTTACAATAATTGTAAACCCTGTGCTGCCGGTAAGCGTTTCTATTGCCGCCGCACCTTCAGGAGCTATCTGCGCCGGAACTTCCGTTACCTTCACTGCTACTCCGGTAAACGGTGGCGTTCCCTCATATCAATGGAAACTAAATAATGTTAATGTCGGCTCAAATCTCGCTACATATACTTCGTCAACTCTTACCAACAATGATAAAGTAGCCTGTGTGATGACTTCGGGCGAAACATGTCAGAGCGGCGGACCAGCTACCTCGAATGAAATTACTATTTTGGTAAATCCGTTACTGCCGGTGAGCGTTTCCATTACTGCTTCTCCTTTGGGGGCAATTTGTCCGGGAACAAGTGTAACCTACGCCGCCACAACAGTAAATGGAGGAACAACTCCCGCTTATCAATGGAAGGTTAACGGGACTAACGCAGGATCAAACACCGCCACATTTATTACCACAACCTTGGTAAACAACGACGTGGTTAGCTGCGTTGTTACTTCAAACGCAGTTTGTCCGTCAGGAAATCCTGCTACCTCAAATGAAATAACCATGACTGTTGGAATCAGCGTACCATGTTCCGTTACCATCGCCGCCAACCCTTCAGGAACAATTTGCACCGGTTCAGGCGTAACATTTGCTGCCACGCCATATAACGGAGGAAGTAATCCGCAGTACCAGTGGAAAGTCAATGGAACTGAAAAATCCGGCGCGACAAATTCTACTTATATATATGTTCCGGTTAATGGCGAATCAGTTACTTGTGTGATGACGTCAAGCTCAACATGTGCCAATAACAGCCCGACTACCTCAAATGCAATAACCATGAGCGTATCGCCTCCGTCAGTTGGAGGATCAGTAACCGGCGGCGCAAATGTTTGCTATGGATTCAACAGTACTGTATTATCATTGTCGGGGCAAACCGGAAGCGTTACTAAATGGCAATCTTCAACCAATGGATCAACCTGGATTGACATTACTTGTGTTACGAACACTTACACAGCGATCAATTTAACTGCAACTTCACAGTTCAGGGCAGTCGTTCAGAGTAGTCCATGCAGCTCTGCAAACTCAGGCACAACAACAATAACAGTTTCTCCGCCTTTTAAAATAACCGGTTTTGCGAAGTATGACAATAATCCTAAAACTCCTCTGAATGGATTAAAAATAACTCTGAAACAGGGAGGCGTTACAGTTGGAACTCCTGTTTATACAAGTAATACCGGAGCATACACGATAAATGGCTTAACAAGTGGAACGTATAACATCGAAGTAAGTTCGGCTGATCCAAGCGGACAATGGCAAACATGGAACGGAGTGAATAACACCGACTACCTTCTTGTTGCCCGGCATGTTTCGGGAGTAACGCTACTACCTGTTGAGCCGCCTGTTATCAAAGTAGCCGCAAGCGTTAAAGCGCCTCATCCGGGTATTGAAAATGCAGATGCAGAAGCCATCAGACTCGCTGCCAAGTATGGCTGGGGCAGTCCCACACCATATTTTGATATTCCAAAATGGGTATTCTCCGGAATCACAACATCATTGCCAATTACAGGTATTGTTTTAAATTGCGCCGATGTGGTTCGGGATATCCGCGGACTTTGTGCCGGCGATGTTAATGGTTCGTACCTTCCTCCAAACGGAAATAAACAAACTACCGCAGCTCTTGAACTTATTCATGAAGGCGGCGTTGCAATTGCCAACGAAATCCTCTTCCCTGTAAGAGCCGGAATGGATATGGAGTTAGGCGCGATGACACTTTTCCTTGACTATGATGCATCACAAATTGAAATTCTTAACGTTTCAATGCCACGCGAGGGCTATGAAGAACCATACTTCATTACCAGAAATAATACCGTACAGATTGGTTGGGCGTCATTGACTCCGGAGCAGTTTACAAATGGTGAAACCGTTCTTCTGATCCATTCGCGTTTAAAAACCGCCAATCCGGGAACGATTCGCTTTACTTTGAACGATAACCCAATGAGTGAGCTGGCAGATTCTGAAGGCAATGTTTATGAGAATGCCAAACTGAAAATTGCCGATGCGGGAACAGGAGTTGCAAGGTCAGCAAATGCAATTTCAGTATATCCAAACCCGGCGAAAGACGTTCTTCATATCGAATTTTTAATGGAAGAGAGCGGAACATTCCAGGCGGAACTCCAGAATTTACAAGGAGCGCTAATTATCAGTCTTGACAAGACAAGCAAACCGTTAGGACTCAACAATGCCGCATTAAATCTTACCAACGTTCCCAGCGGCTCTTATATTCTTAAGGTTGAATGCGGAAATAATATCATTATCAGAAAAATAATTGTAAACAAGTAAATTATCCATGATTGATTGATTCAATTTGATCAGTGTAATTGAAGATTCTATTGTTAAAGAGGGTTCCTGCCGGAATCCTCTTTTTTACAGATAACATTTTTTTCTCTGTTTTGAAGTTTGTTTTAGAATACGAGAGGACTTTATGGCAAGGCGCTGAAAATACAACGTAAGATGAACTACCAATCACTGCTATCATTACTCGCTATCTTCCTATTTTCCGGTTCCCCAGCCGCAGGGCAACACAATAGCTCCGCATGGGTTGATTCTGTTTATAACTCCCTGACCATCGAGCAGCAAATCTCACAGTTGTTCATCATAAGGGCATACTCCTCGAAGGATTCAACTTACAACGACAGCCTCGCCAGAATCGTTCAACAGTACAATCCCGGCGGCTTGTGCTTTTTCAAAGGCTCGCCCGTAAAACAGGCAGCGCTCACAAATCTCCTCCAGCAAACAGCGCAAACCCCTTTACTTATCAGTATTGACGCAGAATGGGGTCTGGGAATGAGGCTCGACAGCGCCTTCTCATTTCCGCGGCAAATGGCGCTCGGGGCGATTCGCGATGATTCGCTGATTTATCAGATGGGACAGATGATCGGCAAACATTGCCGCCGCATGGGAATCCATATTAATTATGCTCCCGTTGCCGACATCAACAACAACCCTAAAAACCCGGTTATCAGTTTCCGCTCCTTCGGCGAAAACCGCGAACTGGTTACGAAGAAAAGTATTCTGTACATGAAAGGAATGCAGAGCGAGGGAATTATGACTACCGCGAAGCATTTCCCCGGACATGGCGACACCGACTTTGATTCACATTACACCCTTCCTTTGATAAACTATAACCGTCAGCGACTCGATTCCATCGAACTATATCCTTTCAAAGCCTTGATTGGCGAGGGCGTCAAGGGAGTGATGATTGGTCACCTGTATGTTCCCTGCCTCGATTCAACGCCGAATACGGCAACAACCCTTTCCCCGCAGGTTATTGAAAAATTGTTAAAGGAAGAACTTGGTTTCAGAGGATATGTGGTTACCGACGCCTTAGATATGCAAGGCGTTACTAAATACTATAAACCCGGTGAAATCGAAGTCAAAGCCATTCAGGCGGGGAACGACATCCTGCTGCTTCCGCAGAATATTGATATCGCTATAGCGGGAATAAAAAAAGCCATTGACAGTGGATGGCTGTCAACAGAATTGATCGAAACAAAGTGTAAAAGGATTCTTTCCCTGAAACAGGAATCAGGATTGGCAACAAAACCTGTAATCAACATCGAAAACCTGATCAACGATCTGAATCCGCCCGAAGCTAAAGCCCTGACTCAGGAAATGGTCAACCAGTCGCTGACATTGCTTGGTAATAAACTGCGAATAATTCCGCTAACCGGACTCGATCGCCGGAAAATTGCAGTAATTTCCATTGGCGATACCATTCCGAATTTATTCCAGTCAACGCTCAACAGATATGCTTTTTTGCCGGTTTACAGAGTTCCAAAAGTTTTTCACGACTCGGCGATCAAATTCATCTGCACACAATTATCTCAATATGATATTGTGATTGCAGGCATTCACGGCGTCAGCAGCAATGTGGCAGACAATTTCGGACTTTCCCGTCAGATGATCCGGCTGATTGACACAATCACAATTACCAACAGAACGATTCTCGCCATTTTTGGAACCCCTTATTCGCTGTGTCAGATAGTCAATCCCGATAAACCGGAAGCCATTCTTGTAGCCTTCCAGGATAATCAATACACAGAAGTTGCTGCTGCCGAAGCGCTTTTCGGAGGTATTGCCATCGGAGGTAAACTCCCTGTAACAGCCGGTAGTTTCAGCGTCGGCTCCGGCGATAATACTGAGAAGACCCGACTTGAATCTGTTTTTCCCGAAGAGATCGGAATATCTGCGGAGGCTTTGAATATCATTGATTCCATTGCTTTGAACGGCATTGAAGCGAAGGCTTATCCCGGATGTCAGATTCTTTTGGCAAAAGATGGAAAGATATTTTATGATAAGGCTTTCGGGCATCCGCGGTACGAAGATACAATCGCTGTTACTCCCGATCATCTTTACGACCTTGCATCGGTAACAAAAGTTGCAGCCACGACGCTTGCCCTGATGAAGTTATACGATGAGGGAAAAATCAATATCAACGACAGCCTGGGAAAGTATCTTCCGGCGTTGCGCGGCAGCAATAAATCTCCGCTGAAAATCGGCGATGTTATGGCGCATCAGGCGGGGTTGCAGGATTGGATTCCGTTTTATAAATCCACTCTGCTTTATTCCAAACCTGATCCGGCGATTTACCAGCCTGTAATGTCCGATAAATTTCCGGTTGAGACAGCTTATGAGTTGTTTATCCGTAGCGATTACCATGATTCAATACTTCAAAATATTATTGCATCCCCATTACGTTCAAACCGCAGTTACAAATATAGCGACCTTGGATTTTATCTCCTGAGGCTGATAGTTGAACAGATTACAAAGCAGCCTTTTGATCAATACCTCGACGCCACATTTTATAAACCGCTGGGACTTTCAACCACCACTTTTAACCCGCTTGCAAAATTTCCAAAAGACCGGATGATTCCCACGGAATACGATAATGATTTCAGGAAGCAACTTGTATGGGGTTATGTTCATGACCCCGGCGCGGCGATGCTTGGCGGCGTTTCGGGTCACGCGGGACTTTTCAGTAATGCCCGCGACCTTGCCGTTATTCTGCAAATGCTGATAAATAGTGGCAGTTATGGCGGAAAAGAATATCTCAAACCTGCAACTGTAAGGGAGTGCACCAGCGTCTGGAGCCCTGGAACCGGGAACCGAAGGGGATTGGGTTTCGACAAACCGCTTCTCAATTACGATTCCAACGGACCTGCCTGCAAAGGAGCTTCGCCTATCAGTTTCGGACATTCCGGCTTCACCGGAACCTATCTCTGGGCTGATCCTTCAAACGGTTTGGTTTACATCTTCCTTTCAAACCGGGTCTATCCCGATGCCGGTAACCAAAAGCTGTCGCAAATGAACATCCGCACAAATATTCACGAAGCTGCATATAAGCTGTTGCAAAATTTTAATGTCAAATAGTTACCTTTGCACCCCAACCCCCAACCCCCCTTCCCTTTTTGGGGGATGGGGGCAGGGGGGAAGGGGTCTAATGGCGAGATGGGATAAAGAAACAATTATACACACCGGGCTTTAGCCCAAAATCAATAGTTTATAGACTGGATTTTTAAATCAATGTTAAATTAAATTTTCTCCATGAATTCAAAATTGAAATACACGCTTATCTGGATTTTTTCGGTAGTTTTCACACTTTGCATTGCCGTTTACCAGAGGATGACCGGTCCAACTTACCCTGTTCGCGGCAAAGCTGAAATCGGCGGACAAACGGTTAAATTCAAACTGATCCGCACCTACGACGGTAACGACGACGCTCCAATCAAAGTAATTGCGCCCGACACAAGCATTAAAGGCGAACTGAAACTCCGTCGCTTCAAAAGCTATGATGGCTGGCAGATTCAGGCAATGCAGCGCATGGGCGATACCCTCATAGGATATCTCCCACACCAGGATCCGGCAGGAAAAGTGATGTACGACGTTACCTTGATCAAAGGCGATCAACGGGTTTTGCTAAACGACCATTCCGCAGTTCTCAGATATAAAGGCTTTGTACCCGGTTATATACTTATTCCTCACATCTTCTTTATCTTCTTTGCCATGATATTCTCAACGCTCACCGGGCTAATGGTTGTTTTCCGTATGAAACACGCTTATATATACACCTGGCTTACTGTCATTTTCCTTGCAATGGGAGGATTAATACTTGGGCCGATTGTCCAGAAATTCTCATTCGACGCCTACTGGACAGGCTGGCCATTTGGGTATGACCTTACCGACAACAAATCACTGGTGGCTTTCATCTTCTGGGTAATCGCCCTGGTAGTGATGAAAAAACACCGCGAAAACCAGCTCTGGCCAATCATTGCAACCATCGTACTGCTCGCTATATTCCTAATCCCCCATAGCACACTCGGCTCTGAGATTGACTTCACGAAAGAACAAAAGAAGGAAGTTACGAAATAAACGAGGGACGAGGGACGAGGGACGAGGGACGAGGGACGAGGGACGAGGGACGAG
>JBAXRP010000179.1:0-9418 GCA_037131145.1 Bacteroidota bacterium | reverse complement strand
AGAAGGGGAATTCCCTCTCCTTTAGGAGAGGGTTAGGGTGAGGTGATTTTGGCTTGTTAAACCAAACTCTTCAATTAAAAGAAACAAAGAGCAAAATGAGTGACAAAAAACAGATAATTCTTTCAGCCTGGAAGGATCGGGAGGAGTTGAGGAAGTTGGAAACGGTTGCGGCAATTTCCGAAGTTATTGCAGATCTTGACGAGGGGAAACTACGGGTTGCTTCGCGCGAAAACGAAAGCTGGGAAGTTCATGAATGGATTAAAAAAGCGGTAATTCTCTATTTTCTCATCCGGAAAATGGAGGTGACAGAAGTTGGTCCTTTTCAGTTTCACGATAAAATTCCATTGAAAAGAGATTATGATAAACGTGGGATCCGCGTAGTGCCTCATGCAGTTGCGAGGTTTGGGTCGTACATTGCCGGAGGCGTTATTCTGATGCCGTCATACATAAATATCGGCGCATATATTGATACCGGAACAATGGTTGATACCTGGGCTACGGTTGGTTCCTGCGCCCAGATCGGAAAAAACTGTCATCTGAGCGGCGGCGTTGGAATTGGCGGCGTTTTGGAACCAGTGCAAGCCGCGCCGGTTATCATTGAAGACAACTGCTTCCTCGGTTCACGGTGCATTGTGGTTGAAGGCGTTCGTATTGGAAGCGAAGCGGTGCTTGGCGCCAACGTGGTTATCACCGGTTCTACAAAAATTATTGATGTAACTGCCGCTGAACCCAAAGAATTGAAAGGATATGTTCCTGCTGGTTCGGTTGTAATACCGGGAACGCTCCCCAAAAAATTTCCCGCCGGTGAATTCCAGATTCCATGTGCCCTGATTATCGGAAAACGTAAGCCTTCGACAGATCTGAAGACCTCCTTAAATCAGGCGCTCCGTGATTTTGATTTAGCCGTTTAAATGAAACAGATACTCTTAATACAAACAGCTTCGATCGGCGATGTTATTCTTGCCACCGCGCTCGTTGAAAGTCTTCATTCAGCCTTTCCTGAAACCAGTATTGATTTCCTGGTTAAAAAGGGAAATGAAACTCTCTTCCACAACCATCCCTTCCTACGTGAAGTGATTATGTGGGATAAACGGACGAAAAAATATATAAATCTTATACAGAGCATCCGCAGAATAAGAAAAACGAATTACGACCTGGTAATTAATATTCAACGTTTTTTTAGTTCGGGGTTCATAACAGTATTGTCGGGAGCGCTTGAAACCAGAGGTTTTACAAAGAATCCCCTGTCATGGTTATTTACGAGGCGTTTTCCTCATTCCATTGACAATGGGTTGCATGAAGTTGAGCGAAATCATGCGCTTATCAGCGACATCGCGGGAGGAAAACACGGACTTCCGAGGCTTTACCCCAACCTGAATGACGAGGAGGTTATTCAACAAATTATTCCGGGAACTTACTATACTATTTCCCCGGCTTCGCTTTGGTTGACCAAGCAATATCCGGTTTCGAAATGGGTTGAGTTGATCGACCGGATTTCTCCTGATTCAAAAGTTTTGCTGTTCGGATCTCCCGAAGATCATGCGCTTTGCGATGAGATCACAAAAAAGGCTGGACATCCGGGGCTTCATAACCTGGCAGGTAAACTTTCGTTTCTTCAATCGGCTGCGTTGATGAAACTGGCTTGTATGAATTTTACCAACGATTCGGCTCCGATGCACCTTGCTTCGGCTGTAAATGCGCCCGTTACCGCAATCTATTGTTCAACTGTCCCCGGATTTGGCTTCGGACCGCTGTCAACCGATTCAGCATCTATTGAAACGGATATTCATCTGACATGCCGACCTTGTGGTTTGCATGGATTTGCCCGATGCCCGGAAAAGCATTTCAAATGTGGGTATGAGATTGATGCTAATAGGGTTGCAGGGCGGCTGGCGGGAAATCATTGACCCTTTCCCCTCTTACTACTAAAAAAGAAATGCTGTCAATTTTTATCGAGACGAGAAATTGTAAACAGGTGAGCCGATAAAAGTTAACGACCAAGATTTCAACACATTTGCAGATGTAGAAATAGCGCTACATACATATTGTTCAAAGTGGAAGCCAATAGAACATAACGCATTTTGTTATATTACAAGAGCATGGCAATCTATAGTGTTTAATAGCAATGAAATTGTCAAAGAACTTGCCGAGAGGGCGACATCCTTATATTTTCAGATTTTTTGAAAAGAAAATAACGTAATTTTACAGGGGGTTACAAACCATTATATTCTGACTTTATCTGTTGATTCACCAAATGATTCCAAAAAACAACAACAATGAAAAAATATCACTTATTTACAATTCTTTTTTTAATTGTTATCCTGCCTTTTAATGGGATATGTGCCATCCTGCATGTACCTGCAACCTTTAACACTATTCAGGAAGGCATCGATGCATCTGCAGACGGAGATATCGTAATGGTTGATCCGGGTACTTATTATGAGCAGGTAAACATGAATGGAAAAAGCATAATTCTTTGTTCCAATTACTTCACAACTGGTAATTCTGCATTTATTGCAAGTACCATTATTGATGGAAGCAATTCCGGACGCGTTTTAACCATAAATAACTATGAAAATTCATCCTGTCAGGTTATCGGGTTCACAATCCAGCATGGAAACTCCACCGTACCATGGACGCCTGTTGAGACAGATGGAGGAGGCGGGATTTTTATATTGGATTCATCACCTCAAATTCTCCATTGCATCATTCAAAATAACCAGTCATCTGGTTTTGGTGGAGGTCTATCTCTTTACGGTTCACTTTCAAGCGCTAAGGTGATGAATTGCACCATTCAAAACAATACTGCAAATAGTTTTGGCGGAGGCGTATTCATGGGTGATTGCAGCCCGGATGCAGAAATAGTCAATTGCATCATTACCGGTAACACGAATACAAATGATAACGGGTTTAATGGCGGCGGCGGCGGTGTGAACCTTTACCATTCCGGGAAACTGGAGAATTGTTTGATTACAAATAACAGCGCTCCATATTCACCGGTTGGCGGGGGTGGTATTCAATGCGACTGGGCTGATGCCACAAACCACAGCGCTCTCATTACCGGATGTACCATCTCCAGAAACACTGCTTTGAATTTTGGGGGAGTTAGTTATGTAATAGAAGGTGGTGAATTCCGGAATTGTATCATCTGGGGGAATTTCGACAATTTTGGTAATCTTTCCAATTATGACGGGAATTCATTCGTTTATTGCTGTACCGATCCCTTGCCGACAGGGACAGGGAATATTTCGTACGATCCGAGTTTCGCCGATCCGGCGCTGGGTAATTTCAGGTTAACAGGAAGTCCATGCATCAATACAGGCGACAATGCTTTTTCCACTCAACCTTATGACCTCGATGGGAATCCCAGGATTTTTGACGGTACAATCGATATGGGCGCTTATGAATATGGTTCCACAGCCAACATGACTGTTCAGATTGGATCCGGGACAGAGATTACAGATTTTTTCCCAATCTACTCTTGTTACAATTACAATTACAGTCAACAACTCTATCTCGGAAGTGAAATAACTTCCGGTGGAGGTTCACTCGGGCTCATTTCCAAGATCAGGTTCTTCTATTCAGGAAACAGTTCACAGTTTTCAAACTGGAACAACTGGACTGTTTATCTTGGAAATACTACCAAGACAGAGTTTGCAAACTCGTCGGATTGGGTTCCGGTCAGCTCCATGACCCAGGTCTTCTCTGGAATAATTCCTCTTCCCGTCGATGGGAATTGGCTTGAAATTACTTTACCAACCCCTTTTTATTATTCCGGAGACAATGTGGTGGTAGCAGTTGATGAAAATGCACCCGGGTATGATTGTACGGCTCAATGGGGTTCATTTAATTCAGGCGCACCACGCGGATTGATTGCATACGACGACAATATCAATCCCGATCCCGCATCGCCGCCTGTTGCCAATTACGACCCTTTTTGGGACATTAACCAAGTGCAATTTAGCATAGACCCTGTAGTAGGTACCATTGCAGGGCATGTTACAGAATTACCAAACTGTACTGTTCCAATTTTGGGTGCAATAGTCACGACTGGCGTTACCTCCACTACTACTGATTCTTCTGGGTATTACCAGTTAATTTTACCGGTTGGCGCCTATGATATTACGGTTATCTATCATGATGCAAGCCAGACCGCTTCATCCGTTTATATCTCCCAGGGAAATGTCACCATCCAGGTTTTCTGCGTGAACCCATATTATGCGCCGCCGGTAAGTCTGCAGGCAAATGTCGCTGGCACAAATCAAAATAATGTTCATTTAAGCTGGCTGGACCCCGGATCAGTTGCAGATCAATATATCCATTGGGACCCGGGAACCATATACGGCGGGCTTGGATATAACGCTCCTATGACCTTTAGCGTTGCCTCCAGGTGGTCTGTTGCAGATATTGCACCGTATGGCGGGACCTACCTGAAAAAGATCCGTTTCGTTCCTGCTGATGCTTATGCAGCCTACACTTTAAAAGTCTGGAAAGGAAGCAATGCATCAACTTTGCTATTGTCTCAGGTTGTTACCGATCCGATTGTAGGCGGGTGGAATGACGTGTCGCTTACAACGCCAATATTGATTGATGGAACCCAGGAACTGTGGTTTGGCTATGAAATCGTTGAAACCGTAAATGGTTACCCGGCAGGATTAGGACCCGGCCCGGCTGTCGCTGGGAAAGGTGATATGATTAATGCCGGGTATGGCTGGTTCTCAGTGAAAGAGTCGTGGGGCTGGGAATTTAACTGGACACTCCAGGGATTCGTTTCCGAAAGCCCGGCGCCGCTGGCTCCGCAACAATTGATACCTTTGGCTCAAACAACATCTCCGGAGACCATCTTAACCAATCCGGCGTCTCCATCAGTGAAACCCAGGATAATTCAATTTGCGCAGACTGCCGGCACAAAACCCGCCATTAATCTTACCATGACGGCAAATGCATTGCCAAAGCTTGCAAATACGGCTCCTTTTGCCCCGTCTTCAACGATGACCGGATACAATATTTACCGCGACGGGGTCAAGATTGGGGACAATATTCCCGACCTGTTCTTTGATGATCTCGCACTTCCCAAGGGAGGGTATAATTACGAAGTTTCTGCCCGGTATGATTATGGAGAATCTGCAAGGATCGGACCGGTGCATGTGGATATTTATACATGTTTTCCCCCGACCAATCTGACCGTTTCCAATTCAACGCTTACGACGACAACTGCCGACCTCTCATGGACTCCATCAACCGTTTCGACCAATCCTGAATGGACCCTTGAATGGGGACCCGCTGGGTTTTGGCTTGGATATGGAGACACCGTCCACATCACCTCAACGCCTGCATATTCTTTTGTAAACCTTACTCCGGCTACGGATATTGATGTTTATATACGGACCTATTGTAGCTCCTCGGATGTAAGCGCATGGGTCAAAAAAACTTTTCGCACTCATTACTTTGACTGTCCGGCGGGTTCCACGGGGGAGGCGGAAACTTGCGGCGCTTCCACTAACAATGGATGCGAAATGGCGCCCGCTCAAACAGGTAGCATCAACTGCGGTGAAACTGTATGCGGTACTGCCTGGTTACACAGGACGCACCGTGATACCGACTGGTATTCATTCACGCTGACAGAAGCCAATGATGTAACACTTACAGGAAATGCAGAATTTACAAGTTCCATGAGCATCGCTTCAGCGCCTTGTTCAACTGCCATTTTTTATAATTCGATTACAAATTCGCCCGGATACAGTTCAACAATCGTTGCACGGCTGAATGGACCTCAAGTTTATTTTGTAAATGTTGCGCCTGCATATCAGGAACAGGTGGCATGCGACTCTTTAGACCGTTACTGGATAAAACTAACCTGTAATACCTGCCTGACGCCGACAGCGCTCAATGCGACAAATATCACGTCAGCTTCTGCCGATCTTTCCTGGACATCCAATGCCACCGCGTGGAACCTCGAATGGGGGCTTGCCGGGTTTATCCAAGGTTCAGGAACCATGATCACAGGGACAACTTCGAATCCTTATCACTTATCAGGGTTAACAATAGGTAATTCCTATAGTTATTATGTTCAGGGCGCCTGCGGAGGAGGGAAAACAAGTTATTGGGCAGGTCCATATTATTTTTTCCTGCCATGTCCGGCAACTTCTCTGCCATACGCAGAAGATTTTACTGGACAGTTAATCGGATTCACACCACAATGCTGGCAGGTACAAAATTACGGAGCGCCTTCAAACTGGATCTTAGACTTAAACAGTAATGCCGGCGGCGTCTTTCCCCAACTCATATTCGTCCCGTCTAATCCCAATTTCTATAGCGGCAGGTCTTTTATGACTTCACCTGTTATCAATACAACGGGACAGGCTTCTCTTAACCTGTCATTTAAGCAATATATTAACGCGTATAGTTCCGGTACATCCTGTGAAGTCTGGACCACAAGCGATGGAGGGATGACATGGAGTTCTGTCTGGGCAATTGCTCAAACAGGAATTGTAGGACCTGAAACAAAGACCCTGTCAATAACTACTCCCGATGTCGGCTCAGCAACATTCCAGTTTGCCTTCGCTGTAAACGGCAATTCCTGGGATATCGGCGCCTGGCAAATTGATGATATCTACCTCACCGGAGCGCCGGGGAACGGAACAATCCAGGGTGTTGTGCGACATTGCACCGATGCTACGATCCTTCAGGGGGTTACGGTCACGGCCGGGGCATATACTACGACAACCGACGCAAGTGGGTTTTACCAGTTTGTGAATATTCCTGTTGCAACTTATAATATTGAATTCAGTATGGCAGGTTATGTAACCAAAACAGTTCCAGGCGTGCAGGTGTTCGATGCCAGCTTTACCACTCTGGATACCTGCCTGATCCTGACCGGCCCTCCGGCGACCAGAACAATTCAGAATGAAACGGTACTTAATGGACAAACAGTGTGCTTTGATGCAACCCAAACCATCACTGTGGCTGGCGGCGGAACAACGTTTATTGTCCAAAACGGGGGCAATGTTAATTTGATAGCCGGGATAAGCATTGATTACCTCCCAGGCGCCTGGGCAAAAGCGGGAAGTTACATGCATGGTAGAATTGCGCCCACTGGTCCTTTCTGCGGTGTAAAAGCTGCGACATTTGTCACTACTGGACCAGGTAGTGAGGAAAATTCCATTGTTGTTGAAAAACCAAACATCAGGGTTTATCCCAATCCAACAAACGGAAAATTCAGAATGGAACTAACCGGCAATCCTCAACGAGATAATTTCCAGGTTATGATCTTCGGGATGCGCGGAGAGATGGTCTTGTCAGAGACACTTTCAGGAGAATCAGGACACGAATTTTCACTGTCAGACAAACCAGCCGGGATCTATTTTATAAAAGTTGTTGCAGGCGACAATGTTTTAACCTCCAAACTCATTAAAACAAGATAATCAAAACAATCATTAGTCGTTCAATATTATTCAGCGCCATTAACGGTTATGTGCCAATCAAATAGTTTTAAATTTTATTAGTTAATTTGGTCATGCGCGAATGTTTCTAATTTACTCCAATTACCTTTAAACTGTTCCGTATTTAACGTAGATAGATCAACAATACCACGGGTTTCATATTGTTTTACTTTACTCTTTGCTTCCTCAGAGGTACAAATGAAATAGTCTGGTGTTCCCATGATATCTGCATTTAGGTTCACGAAAACATAAAAGCAATCAGGTCTCACATTTCCCAGCATAATAGGCCAGCCAATATTTTTTCTTTTGTAAATTGCTTTAACTTGAATCGCAATTCTTCTATTATCTTTTTCTGCGAATAAATCGACAGATTTGGCATTACCAATGGTCATCCCAACCGACCAACCTCTGCGATAAAGTTCTGCTGCAACAAAGTATTCACCTGATAAGCATGTATTATTTCTTGAAATTTCTGACATGTTTTGAGGGATATTATATTAGTGCGGAGAATATGAGGATTTTCCTCACCATTTCGCACAAAAGTGAAATAATTTTTTAGTTGGTCAAAGTGTTTGAATTTTCAAATGGCGTATTTTTTTGTCATGCAACTTTTTGTGAATCATTTTGTAATACCTTGCTGTTAAAGTGATAGCAATTTAATCTTTTGTGACTGAAATTCAGCCTCGGTTAAAATGCCTTTTTCTTTCAAGTTTGCAAGTTTCAGCAGTTGATCAGCGATATCAATTGCCTGATTGGTATTTGTGTTTTGATTTTGAGACGATTGTGATTTATTAAGATCAGAAATAATCATTTTAACCTTGTCACAAAATGGTTTAACCCTGTCTTTTATTACATTGCTGATCTCAGCATGATTTCCAGCGGATGTGAGGACTATTTTTCCATGAACGAGTCCCGTTTCATGCTGAATCGAAATTATTTTGTCATAATGAAAGTCTTCTATTTTAAGACCATAGACAAACCCCTTGTCAATGAAAATAAGTCTTTGCTCAGTCGCTACCAGAATTCCTATTTTACCACTGTAACCTCCTTGAACTATTTCGAGCACGTTTTCATTTTCCAGGAGTATCCTTGGAAGTTCATTTATCTCTTTATAGCCAAATAAACTTGATGTTTTATCCAGATTGAGATTTTTAATTTGTTCTTTAATAATTTCAAGTTTTTGATTATAAATATTATAAGCTTGTTCATGCTTGAAAAGAAAATCCTTTAGCTCCAACGATGTCATGTTTTTTAACTGCCTTATCATCGAGGAATCTATGTTATTTATCCTTGAAAAACATTTAGAACAAATCTCGGTTTGGTCTTTAAGTTTGCCAGTTCCAAAGTTTGGCTTATTCATGAAGCCAATGCTTGAGTCACAGATTGTGCAATTCGCCCTATAAAAAGTTATTGTTTCGTTAATACTAAGTTGTCCATTTCGTGTTAAAATTTGTGCCTTATCAGCAGTCAAAAGATCAATCTTTTCATCTCTCAATAGGTTTCCATAATTTTCAAGAATATTAATTTTGATAAACTCCATGTTACTCATATTATTTGGTTATAACCCAAACCAGACCCTGGGCAGCCCCTCCACAACCCCCACCGTCTCCACACTCACCTTAATCACACTCATCAGCAAATCCAATATATACCTCGCATTCCCCACCTCCTCCGCCCAGTCGTTCGGGTCATTCCTGATCCCGCTCTCTTTGTGGGTGGTTACCTGGTAGCGCTCCATGATCCATTCGATGGCGCTTTTGCCGTTTACCACATATTCATAAGCCCTGGCCGGAATGTTGGAAATGGTGATCTTGCTGTTGTAAATGATCGTATCCTTTTGGTCCTTTTTCGGGAACCGCATTTTTTCAACCGTGTAGAAACCACTTTCGGCGCCGGTTACGGTTCCTCCTTCATACGCCGGAACGGTTTAGGTGTTGCCGCGAGGTGGTCGAAGTCCAAACAGGCTCGTTATCCCA
>JBAXRP010000178.1:0-9469 GCA_037131145.1 Bacteroidota bacterium | reverse complement strand
TATAGAAATTGGAAAAAAATGATTGTTGATATGATAAATTATTCCTTCATATTTAACATCTTTCATGGCTGCGGTTTGGTTTGAGGAGCTAAAAAGGGTCCAAACAGTGCAATCGTTGATAAATTCCTGCGAAAGATCTTTTTGTGGTTTTAAAAATTGGTCGCGGTCGTTTATCCATGTTGCTTTGGGAATGCGTCTGACAGCATGAACGACCATTGATTTTTCAAAATTTTCAGAAGTAACAGATAAGGCGCCAGCGCTGACATAAGGCGCTGATAGTAAAGCCGTGTAATTTTGATTTTGAAAATCGTTTCCCTTACACATAAACGAGGCTAAAAAATTTGCCGCCACTCGATCTCGCTTGTCTTTATTATCTGTTTTCAAAGTAATTGCTGAGCCAACCGGCGGAAATTTTTGATTTGCAACCGGACGTTTAATCCATTTACTCAAAAAGGTTTCACGGTTTTCTGAGCTAACAATTTTGTGTCCGATTTTGTCAACATTTTCATTGAAAATATCAACCTCTATATCTTGTTTTTCAATTTTAAGCCTTGAATTTAAGTCCCAAATTAAGAACCCGACAGGAAAATTTCCTTTTGTTCCCGAAAAAGTTAAAGAGCTGAAAATAAAACCACGCTTATATTGAAAATCGAAAACATTATCCCTGAATTTTTGGTCGTTATTGGAATTTAAATACTTGATTTTAGAAAACAATCCGAAACAAGCGTTTTTGTTTTCGAATTCTTTTTTTATGCGGAAGATGAACTGTGCAAACAATTCCCTGGATGCTTCTCCCAAATTTTGTTGGTGCATTACTTTTCGAATTGCCGTATTACTTACATCTTGCTTACTTAGTCCGCTTGCGCCCGCTGTTTGGCTGGTTGCAAAAGGCGGATTGATAAGGATTATCCATTTGATTTTCGGGTTGGATAAATCTTTGCGTAATTTCTCCGGGAGTTTCCATGTAAAACCGTAATCAATTGACCCGTTTGCAAATACGTTTGCAACATCATCATTTAAATAGTCGTATTGAAAAACTGTTGAATCCGGAAAAAGTTTTTCGCAGTGTTCTATATCACCTTCGTAAAGTGTTGATAAATAAAGGTATTGGCAAGCGTCGGCAGGCAAATACCATTCAAGGTTGCCTGTTCCGGCTGCCATGTCCCAAATACGATATTCGGCTGTTTTCCACCACTCTTTTCCAACAGTTCGTTCAATGTATTCCAGCGCTTTTCGGGCAAAACGAATGGGTGTAAAAAACTCGCCATGGAAACGGCGCATTTCATTGTTGGTAAGTCGGTCTGTTTTCGATAATATCCCACGAATGATATCGGACGAAGTAACTTTTTCGTAAAGTTCCCAAAAGAACTGATAATCTTTTAGTAATATCTTTTTTGTCCTGCCTTCACCGCCTCCGAAATCAAAAAAAACTTTTCCTTGTTCTTTGATCAAATAGGTTTTGCCTTGCTGTATATCGCAAACAAAATACTTTGAAGTTTTAAATCCGTTTTGCACTGAAGGGCCAAAAATTCCATTCCAATACTCGAAAACATTTTCAAAATTTTCTTCTGTAATTATTTTCTTGTCCAAAAAATCGAATTTCTGTTGCGGATTTAAATATGTTGATAGTTTTTCATTGAAAGCCGCATAATCTTGTTCGCTATCGATATTGAAAACATGTAAGTTGAGGAATGCTTCATCATCAATTAATTTATCAACCAATCGTTTGTCAGGAATGTTCGGGGCTAAATCCCAATCGTAATTTTCAGCATCGGAATAGAATTTTTTCCATTTTATTGTTTCAGTAATAATGGCTTTATTAACATCGGCAAGACAAAGAAACGCAGGAATTGCTTTTTTCGTGACCCCATATTTCAGACGATTCACATAATATAAATTTTGAGCCAAAACCGTTGCTCTGACTTTTAGGTTGAGCATGTTTTTATCATACTTAAACTCAAACAAAACCTGCGATGTATATAAATCGTGCCTTTCCGAAGTGTCGTATTGAATGTTAAAATGGTTAGCATAAGCATTTTTTACATCTTCTTCGGTTCTTGCTTTTAGTAAGGCGTTTTTAAAATGGTAATATTCTTTTTCTTTGCTCATTTAAGTGATATATTTGTCAAATTCAAATATAAATTGCCCGTGAAAATCTGAGCGCACCTGCCTTTTTTCTGCGATAACTCCGCAAAAATTATTTTTTTATATCATACACCATCAACGACGTCCCATGCCTCACAAACAGTTTCCCCTTTGCAATCACCGGGTGCGCCCAGTGCTGGTCGGCGCCGTAAGGTATTTTGAAGGAGCTCACGCGTGTGAGTCCATCGTTTCCCGGTAAAACGAGGGCAAATTCGCCTTTGTCGCTGTAGCAGTACAACATGCCGTCGGCGGTGATGATGGTTCCCCTTCCTGTTACCTGAACCGATCCAAGTTCCTTACCGGTTTTCCAGTCGAGACAGTACCAGGTTTTGCCCGAATCGTCGCTGCCGTAAAGCCGTCCGTTCACCAAAACATAGCCGCCCATTCGGTTATCCATGGAAATATTTCGCCAGAGTTCCTTAACCGAACTTCCATCGGGCGAAAGCTGCAACATAACCCCGCCTTGTCCGTAACCGGAGGAACAGAACAGCATTCCGTCGAAATACAACGGCGTATTGGCATGAACCGAATACTTGTTGGTTTGTTCGTGGCTCCAGAGCAGAGTTCCGGTAGCGGCGTCAAGTCCCATGATGTGGTTTTCGGTTTGAGTAACGAGTATCGTTTTATTGGAGAGCCTGATAATTGCAGGCGAACAGTAAGCGCTCGCTTCGCCAAATCCTTTGCTGCTCCAGATGAGCTTTCCGGTGTTTTTGTCGAGGGCAACTACGTTGTTATTGATTCCGCCTACTGTGCAGAAAATCTTACTGCCATCGAACGCAAGGTTTTCGGTATAGCCCCATTTAATGTTTCGTCCGTCGAGATCTTTGGTTACATCAACGCTCCAGATAAATGCTCCATCATCGGCTTTGCGGCATACAAGTTTCCCCAAACCACTGAGTTGGTAAACTTTGTCATCGCACACCAACGGCGTACTTCTCACGCCAGGCCAGCTTTCCATCCATTCTTCGCCGTAAGGAACATTCCAGATTACTTTCCCATCCATGGAAAAACAGAAAAGATGTCCAATTCCATTGGCTACGCCGGCAGTGTAAATTCGGTCGCCGAATACCGCTGCTGAGGCATGACCCGGACCAAGTTCGTCAAAATGCCATAGCAGGTTGGGACCGGCTTCGGGCCAGATTCGCTGCAAACCAGTTTCCGGGTAATTACCATTACGCGAAGGTCCGCGCCATTGCGCCGCTTCCTGAGACCACAGGAAACTCATGAAGATGAAGTACATCCCCAGAAAAACGATTAATCTATTCATATCTGATTTGTGATTTGTGAGTTTGATCCCAAAAAGGAATTTAACCTCTAAGATTTTTCAAGACAAACTCATAAGTGAAGGTCAAAGGTATGAAAAAATGTGATTCCTGCGTCAGTGTATTATGCCCATCTCAACCCCCGGCGCCTGCAAAGCAACCTCAACTTATGCTCCCTTCGATTGCAACCACCTCAACCCCCAGCCGCTTCTCCTTGAGGAGAAGGGGAGAAGTTTTGACTTAACGTTTGGGCAAATTTGATGATTTTTTGCAGGACATGTTCAATTTGATCAAATATTTGCTCATTGGTAAACCTGATAACCGTGTTGCACAATCGGTCAAACTCCGCAGTGCGGTTTTCGTCATGTTCAATGACTTTCGCATCAAGGTGAATTCCGCCATCCACATCAACACTGCTTTTTATGGATATAAAAACCATATAAAAGCCGACGCCAGGAAAAAACTCTTTGAAGAATACATTGTTACCGACGCCTCGATACATGATTCACAAGCCACAGAACAATTGCTAACTTAGAAAAACAAGAATCAGCCACTTTATGCTGACAGCGCTTATACCGGTGAAGACCAGAAGAAATTATACAAAAAAAAGAGGTAAAAAGTAAAGTACATGAAAAAGGATACAGAAACAAGCCCTTGACCTAAACTGAAAAAGCCAGCAATAAATAGAAAAAAAACTTACGCATAAGGGTCGAACACGTGTTCGGCTTTTTAGAAAACCAAAGTATATATTTGTTTCTAAACTGGCATCAAAAAAGTAGTTTTTAGAGGCGCTCTCAAGAAATTCCACCCCCGCCATGTTTCGTCGATATTAATCCGTAGTTTGCCGGGCGTTATCCTGAAAATATAGAATATCAATGTGACACCCCGCCGTTTCGACGTATGTTTGCTTCATCAACATCAAACAACCAAAGAAAATGAAAACTACAAAAATCATTCTCGCAGTAATCCTCTCACTTCAAATAGGACTTTCATTTGCCGGTAATGAAAATCTAACCACTCTTGTAACCGAAGTAAATTCAACCTTCAACACAATAACGCTGGTTCCAATAACGCCTGTGGAAGCTACCTTTGAAGACATGACCACGGAGTTTACATTTTTTGGATTATCACCATTAACCCCTATTGTTGCGTCGTTTGAGGATTTTTATGTTGAAATGGTTCCAGCTATTGGTCTTTCACCAATAATGCCTGCGGAAGCTGAATTTACCGATTCAGTTCATCAGGTTTCAATAGATATCAATCAACTCTCGCCAGTTTCACCACATGAAGCCGACTTTGAGTAACTCTCTCAATATATTTTCCCTGAATACTTTTATGAGAAACCACCGGAAAGGGTGGTTTTTTTGTTGATAAGTAGCTAACTTTGAAAAATTGTTGTCTATCAGAACTTACCGTCATAACTGTAAGCGGCAAAACCGATAAAATTAGAGAAAGACGCCACACATCGCTAACAAGAATTTGTGCATGTCAAAGTACTATTTCACTCACCGTTAACCATAAATCAATGATAGTTTCCGCGAAAAAACACCCCATTAGTAGTTGAGTTTAAGAGGTTTTTCAGGATGTAAAGTTCTACATTAGTTACTTATGCGCCTATCCATTATTCAAAATAGTCACTGTATATAAATGAATATCAACTATTAACAAAATATACTTAATTACATTAACAATGTCTTTCAAGCTGTCAGGTTTAGCGTAGCAGTCATATCTGGCAGGATCTGATGAATAATGGAGCGTTGGAAAACACCCGGATTCTCATAAACAAAATAGCAGGAATAATTTACAGGAACCATGATAAAAAAAACTCTTCAGGAAAAAATAACGTTTACAAAAGTTGATTACTCCGATAAGGATTTGTCAAACCATGAATTTGACGCGTGCATTTTTATTAACTGCATCTTCACTAAAAGTGATCTTTCCAACAACGATTTTCTGGATTGCAGTTTTAAAGAATGTAGTTTCAGCATGGTCAAGCTGAACAATACCGGATTAAAGAATATCAGTTTTATCGGATGTAAACTTTTAGGCGTTGATTTTACAAAATGTAAAGACTTTCTTCTTTCATTCTACTTCGAGAAATGTTCGCTGGATTACTCGGTTTTTCTCAGGAAAAAGCTCAAAAACACTATCTTTAAAGATTGTACGATAAAAGAAGCTGATTTTACTGAAACTGACCTGACCGGTTCAAGTTTTCTAAATTGTGATCTGAACAGAACCATATTCATGCATACGGTTCTGGAAAAAGTAGATTTTCGAACTGCAAATAACTATTCCTTTGACCTTGAATTAAATAGAGTTAAGAAGGCGAAATTCTCCTCCTCTGGCATTATCGGGTTATTGTATAAATACCAAATCATAATCGAGTAGGTCTCTAAATTAAAAATGAAATAATTATGCGTATAGATATCAATCAGAAGAAAATTGCCATCGGCGACAAATACCAGATATTTATTGATGGACAGCAGACATACAAGGCGTCGTCTGAACTTTTCAGACTGCTTGCGGTCATCAATTTGTTTAAGAACAATGAATCCAGAGCCAGACTCACAATCAATAAGCAATGGTTCTTCTGGAAACCGAAATATCAGATCAGGCTTCACGATTGCAATAGTACAATAGAATTTAATGCTGATTCATTCTGGAAGATGCACTATCAAAGTCATTGCAGTCCAGACATCTATCACATTTATGGACATCGGGGAAGAAAATACTCGGTTTACAGGAATAATACTCAGGTAGCCTGGTGGGAGAAAGAAGCTGTAAGCTGGTTTGAAGGCGACAACTACACCATTATTGCTGACAATGATTGTAACCTTGAATTAATAATTGCCTTTTGCCTGATCATTGATAATCATAAAAGTAAAAGGCATGGGGACAAGGCGATTTCTTTTGACATCGGTAACATTGGCGGTCAGGTAAAGGAGTTTGAGCGACATTGGCGACCCAAAGAATCATCAACCAAATAGCGACTTTAATTCAAACTGCGGTTTTCATCTTGCGTTAAATCCCGATTTCCCCCTCCCTTTTTCGGGAGAGGGAAATCGTGTGGGGGTCAAAAATTTACAGTAGAAAGAATAAATTCTTTGCAACTATTTTTCTACTGGTCATTTAAAAATTCTTTCTGGAAATCACCCCAAATCTCGCCGGGTAATTCTGCCAGCAACTGATCCCTCAATTCGCCCCCATCCTGCATTGCAACCGCCGAGGCGTCGGGCATGTATTTTGGCATCGCTATTGCGAGAAAATCTTTGAATCTTTCAACCTCCCTTTTTGACCAGGCTGTTGCCCCATCCGACAAATAGTACGAATTAGTGTCTGACTTCCAGTTAGCAGGTTTTATTTTATATATCCAACCGGTTTCATATGGATCCTCATTCAGTATCCCGGGCGATTCGATCAGCAGTGAATTTGTTTCCATGACCTGTCCCGAAATGGGTGAGAAAATTTTCAACATCTTTCCCTGATGGTCAATTTCAGTCATTACTTCCCCTTTGGCAATAGGTTCGCCTGGTTTTTTCATGTAGTTTAACTTTACTTCTCCCGTAATATGGAGCAACAGATCATCCATACCAACATCGGCAATACCTGATTTTGAAAGGTGAGCCCAGGTATGACTTTGGCTGTATAAAACGCCCTGCGGAATTTTTAAGATACCGCTCGTAAGGATGCCCATTACCTTTTGTATCTGTTTTTTAATCTTAACCTTCCTGTTCAAAATGATTGAAAAAGGAATAAGCAGGGCAAGGAATGCGATGATAATCAGATATTCCATCCCCTTTGTCTCAAAAATGTTGTAATAAGTAAATCCGTCCATGGCTTTATAATTAATAATGATTAATAATTAATGAATAATTGCAATCTTAATTTTTATTTTCCTTGCTCCAGGATGGCGAATCCCGTAAAACCGGCATACGGTTAATGACCCACCTGAAAATCCAGATTTCAGTAAATATAACTGTAAGCGTTACAACCAGTTCCATCCACGAAGGGACGTACCTTATCGCTGCATCCCATCTGAATCCGATCACTGTAACATTCAGCCGGTTCAGAATAATTCCCAGCATGGTTATAATGGCGGCAATACGAATCAGAAGGATGCTGTTTCGCCGGTAGCTGTAGTAGAAGAGCGCCATCGGCAGAAATACAAATCCAAGCATTTCAAGCAAATACCAGTATCCCATCGGCGTGTTGAGTAAGTCCCAGTGTCTGCCGTGAATAAAGACAAGCGCCTGAAGGAAAAAGTACGCAAACATTGTCCCGGCGCAGATTTTTGCCAATCCACATATAATCCCACCCTGCGCCTTGTGGTTTTTTTCGCTTATCTGCCAGAAGAAAACTTTATCGCTGATAGAACCTTCGAAAATAACCATCGAAAGCCCGGCAAAGATGCTTGATACAAAAAACATAATCGGGATAAATTCGGAATACCAGAGCGGGTGGATCTTCTCTTTTGCCATAAGATATAGCGCGCCAAGCCCCGACTGATGAAGCGTTGATAAGGTGATCCCGAAAATAACCGCCCCAATGGTCATTCCAGAAAGTATCTTATGAATGTGTCTGGTTCCGAGCCATTCAGCAATCGCCGGCGAAAATTCAATCAGTTGGGCGATCATGTAAAGCAAAAAATGCCAGGCGACAAGGAAGAGCACTGAGTTAACGCCGAAATTGTTCCCGATAATAGGGTTAATTACATTCCAGGGGCGACCCAAATCAAGGAGCAGGGCGCCCGCATAAAACACATACGCCAGAAAACCATTCAGTACTGTCACCCGCACAATCGAATGGTATTTCTTCATGTTCAGGATATAGACCATAAAAGTGAGCACATAAGCGCCGCCGGCGAAGGCAACTCCGGTGACAACGTCGAAGCCGATCCACAGTCCCCAGGGAACCTCCTGGGTAAGGTTTGTAATAGCGCCAATCCCTTTCCAGAACCGGATGACGATCAGAACAATCCCCAGCAAAATTATCGGAATGGAAATGATGTTAAAAGGAGTAAGCCATTTGCCTTTAGGTTTAAGTTCGCTCGCCAGGAATTTCCATACGGATTTTCCATCATTGTCAATTGTAATATGATGTTTTTCGCTCATAGTTATTCCTCCTCTGTTGGTTTATCTTTCTTTGTTGCCTGATGAATGCCCAGCAGGAGCGCCGGAAACAGCACAAATACAGAAGGCACGCTGTAGAGAAATCCTTTGGTTAAAGCAGGATAGGAAGCTTTTTGAATGTCGGTTTTGATCCCAAGTTCCTTGAAACTTACAGGTGAAAGGTATAACCAGCAAGTACCGCCGGCTTCATGTTCGCCATAAAGAGAATCAACATAAAGCGTGGGATTTTCAACAATTCTTTTACGCGCTTCCTTGATCAATTGACGACGTGTTCCATAAAACAGGGCGTCATTCGGACAATTGGCTGCACAGGCAGGAATTTCGCCGGTTTTTAGCCTGTTAAAGCACATGTCGCACTTTTCTATTTTTGGGTTAGCGCTGTGATATTCAAACTTTGGAATATCAAACGGACAGGAAACCATACAATAGCGGCATCCCATACATTTATCGCCACGCCAGATAACGGGACCTACTGTAGTTTTATGCATGGCTTGAGTGAGACAGGCTGCCACACATGCTGGTTCGTTGCAATGCATGCACTGCTTTTTAATGAACACTTTCCCTTTGGTTGTGTTGTACTCGTTAACAACGGTACGTTTTACTTCACTTGTATTGCGAACCATTGGTATCTTTTGACCCGGTTCCGGCAGTGGCAAACCATTGGCTTCGGCGCAGTCATATTCGCAACCGCGGCAGCCTTTACATCGCGCAGAATCATATAGCGCTCCGCGAAACTCTATGTCGTTATTTCCATTGGGGGCTGCTTTGAGTTCTCTGCCCACAGTCAGGGCGGCGCCGGTTATACCGAGTACCTTGAAAAATCCACGTCGGTTAATTCCCATAATATTTTGGTTTATATGTTGTTAATTATTCGTCAGATAATCATGTCATCCCTTCGGGATTCTGTTGCAAAACCAATCTTTTCAATCTATA
>JBAXRP010000177.1:0-9486 GCA_037131145.1 Bacteroidota bacterium | reverse complement strand
AGGCGTGTCCCCACCGCCAGGCGTGTCCCCACCGCCAGGCGTGTCCCCACCGCCAGGCGTGTCCCCACCGCCATGCGTGTCCCCACCGCCATGCGTGTCCCTTACAACCAACCAATTCGGCAAACCTGTTCCCGGTTCGGTTTCGGTGATCATCAATCAATACAAATCAACCGTTAAACGTTGGTGCAATAAAAATGGTCATGAATTTTTTCAATGGCAATCGCGGTTTTATGACCATATTATCAGGAATGAAGAATCCTATCAAAATATTGTAAACTATATTGTCAATAATCCCAAAAAATGGGAGGATGATAAATTTTACCGAAAATGAGTAAAAAAGACTTTATCCAACTTATTACGAGACATACAGTTTGTATAGCAAAATCTTTTTGTACAATTGTGATCAATCAAATTATTTTTTAATTTTCATGCAACCATTGTCCATTCAGATAAACAACCTCCAATGAAAACCCTTTTCACCATCCTCCTCCTCGCCGGCTTCCTCTCCCCCGCCTTCTCCCAAAAAGTCATCTCCGCCAAAAGCCAGCCCACCAAACTCGACATTCCGCAAGCCTACAAACGCGGGCTGCCGCCAAATTTGTACGCCGTTTTATCTTTTGAAGACGACAACAACAACGGCATCCTCGAAGGAAATGAAAAGGCAAAAATTACGCTCGATATCCGCAACCAGGGAAAAGGACCGGCGCAGGATTTGAAAATTTCGGTGAAGGACAATGTCATTGATCCCTATCTTTCCATAGGAACGGTGAGTACCATACCTTCGCTTCTTCCAAATGAGCAGAAGCGGATTGTAATTCCGCTTGCCGCCGGAATGGAGATCAAAGCTGCCGAACATAAACTTACCATCGAAATCAAGGAGTTTTTTGGCTATGACATGGATCCGGCTTATCTTTTTATAAATACCATTACGTTCCAGGAGCCAAAACTGGCATTTTCAGGGCTGGAAGTTGTTGACCTTGGGGAAGGCGTTGCCGCAATACGCGAAGATGGTAAGTTACAAGCCGGGGAACAGGTAAAGGTTAAGATAACTGTTCAGAACCTGGGTCAGAATATATCTCCCAACACGAGGTACAGCGTTAAATCGAGAGATCAGAATATCTTTATCCAGGACGGCGAAGGAACCATAGGCAATCTCGGCATTGGGGAGGTGAAAGAGTTGTGGATTACCGTTAGCCCGAACAAGCGGGTAACTACTACCGGCAACCTGCCGTTGTACCTCACGTTGCTCAACGATCACAAACGCGGGCAGTTGATTGACCAGATGTTGCCTATAACCCTCGATCAGAAACCACCGGAGCCGGTCATCCTCACCGTTAAAGCCGATATTGATAAACTCCAGAAACAGGTTGCCCGTTTCGAGGTAAATTCCGAGAGAATGACAGCCAATGTTGGAAATGTTATTGACATCAGGCTGGTTCCGCCATCAAAAAGCCGCCGCCCCAATGCCATAGCGGTTGTCATTGGGGTTGAAAAATACGACCATTTTGTTTCCGCGCCCTATTCGGAAAACGATGCCAGCGTGATGCAGAACTATTTCAAAACCGCGCTTGGCGTCGAAAAGGTTTACACCTACAAAAGCAAAGATGTATCGGGCTTTTTCTTCGACAACACATTCGACGCTTCTTTCGGCGAACTGCAAAAGGCAATAAAGAAGGGTGAAACCGATCTCTTTGTTTTTTATTCCGGGCATGGAATTCCTTCAAAGGATGGCAATATGGTGTATCTGCTTCCTTCAGATGGCCGTATCGAGGCTATTGACCGGCAGGGTTATGATTTGAATAAATTGTACGGCAACCTTCAGAAACTCGGCGCCAAAAGTGTTACGGTATTCATGGATGCCTGCTTCAGCGGCTCCTCACGCAGCAGCGAGCAGTACAAGCCTGAAAATCTCATCGCCATGAAAGGGGTGGTTGTAAAGCCAAAACTTGGTCAGCCGTGGATTACCGATTCATCATTTTGCACCTTTACCTCTTCGGAATTCTCGGAAACATCGTTGAGTTTCGATCCATCCGAAACCGGACTGTTTACATATTTTCTCTGTGCGGGATTGCAGGGCAAGGCGGATACGGATGGAGATAAAAAGATCACCACGGGAGAATTAAGCCGGTATGTGACCGAACGGGTAAAGGAGACCTCGACGAAGATCAGGGGATTGCAAACACCGCAGTTTCACGGGGATGAAAACATTGTTTTGGTTGAGTATTAACAGGTTTTATGAAAAAATATCAGGCTTGTCTCGCTTTTCTTTTTTGTCTTTTCGCGGCTCAGCTACATTCTCAAAATGTAGGTAATGTTATCTCAATGGTTCGGAATGGGCAGGTTTATGTCCAATTTCTTCTTGATGCGAAATTTTACAATGAGTTCAATGTTTCATTATACGTAAGCCGCGACAATGGCCAAACCTTCGAGGGACCATTGAAAGAGGTTTCGGGCGACATCGGAAAAGTGAAAAACAAGGGCATAAAAACCATCATCTGGGACGCCATGAAAGAGATGCCCTTTGTTTCGGAAACGCTGATCTTTGAAGTCAGGGCAGAAATTATAAGGACCAAACCCCGGAAATCCTTTTATCTGATGTACGTTGGAAATCCCACCACCTATTTTGGCTTGCGAACTGGTATGCTCGGAAGGGTAGGTTTTTATGTTGAACTTCGCGGCAACATGATGGCTCTTGAAACAGAAAAATACACGTACAAAGACAGCGTTGTGAATTACAATCAGCCCGGTTATTTCAATTTCACAGGTTCCAATGGCTATTCAGCATTGTCGGGGCTTGTGGGAATCAACTACCAGCCGGGGAAAAATTTCTTTTTATATCTCGGCGCCGGTTATGGCAAGGAGGATTACCTGATGAAGATTGACAATTTCAACTATGACGGAGATGTGAAAACCGGCAGCAGTTTTGTGAAATATGACAAATACAGCGCTTCCGGTGTGGAGGTAAACCTTGGCGTCATGGTAAGAATAAAATCGCTGATTCTCTCGGCCGGCGGGACAATGCTCAATTTCAATTCGTTTGGAGGAACTGCAGGGGTTGGGGTTAGTTTTTAATCAATGAAGGATGATTCTGATCCAAAAAGTGGAATTCCCCCCCGCTTCCCCACCCAACTCTTCACTCTTCACACTTCACACTTCACACTTCACACTTTTAGTTATTAGTTGTGGCAATAACGCGCCTATTGTGAACAGCCAAACGAGTGAAGAGTGTGAGGTAAAACCCTTCTGATCCCGCAAATATAAAAGACTGCCGGTATCACCTGTTACTGAACAGTAAAAGATCATTCTGGCAGGCTTTTTCTCAGGATATCAAACCCTGAACCTAATAAATTTTACCTGTACCCCAGTATCCAGGTTTATTTTGATACCAATCGGCATATTCTGTACCGGACGATTGTGCCCAGTCTGCAAAATGAAGATATGAATGAATGACGTCGGACTTTTCGGTAGGATAACTAAAGTCAGCCGGAATTTCAAGCCCCCATGGCAGCCCCGAAGCGCTCCGGTAATACATTGAACTGGAGGGTTTGGAATCGTCGCTCAATGCGCCGAAATAAACCGGATTTGCAAGGGCGGTGGGCGGATGGTCTTTCAGATGTATCTCTTTCCCGCGATCCTGGTCAACAAATATGAACGGATTATAGGGAGGAGCGCCGATATTTGTCTGAGGAGTGGAAAAATTGACAATAACTGTTGCCACTTCGGGTTGAACCGAATTTCCTGTGGGTACGGTATTGACAAGGGCTTTCCCAAACAGAGTCTTCACGGCGTCAACCGGAAAAAATACCGTCTGGTCAGTCTGTCCCGCCTCGCATCCGTTATCGGCGATATTAACAACCGACCCTACCTTTATACACCCGGTTACACTTGCCACATTGGAAGGGGCTACATTCAGGGATACTCCGAAACCATTGTTATACCCGGCGCCTGCTGCTTTTACCTGGTATTTGGATACAAGGTCAACGATCTTATTCTGGGCATTCGTTACAATTTTATAGTTGAAATTAACCACAAGATCGTTAAAATCATAATCTCCGTAAGCTGGCCAGTAATCCTCAAATGCATAAGTGCCATAATCGGTTTCGTTCGGATAGTAGGAATTAAAAGCCCTTGCAGCATCATTGGGATATGCGTCAATAGCGTCGCCCACTCCATCGCCGTCACTATCTGTGTATCCTCCTGCATACATTGGCACAGAGATAACCAGAACTTTAACATCAGAACCAGCTCCGTTGGTTGCCGTCATATTCACACTAAAATTACCGCTTCCGGCAGAAATACCGCTGATAACGCCAAACTCTGAATCAAAACTCAAGCCGGCTGGAAGGTTAGTAACATTGAACGTTATGGGTCGCGTACCCAATGCGGTGATCTGATAACTGAAAGGTTGGTTTAGGTAGCCTTGAACGCTTAACGAACTGTTGATCTGGGGAGCAACAACAGGATCAAGGATTGCGATAACGAGAATTACGGTGTTGTTGCCAAAATCGTTTGTTGCCGAGAGAGTAACATGAGCATTCTGGGCTGATACTGGCGTGCCCTGAATACTGTTGTATTCATCGCTGAAATATAGACCGGCTGGAATATTTGAAGCTTGTAGTGTTATCGGTCCTGCACCTATGGCAGTAATCTGATAACCGGTAAACTGCTGACCTGTTGTTGCAGAGGCAGTCAGTGCGCTGGTAATCGAAGGAGGCGACCCTACTCTAAGTACCAGTGTTTTATTATCCGTTCCGTAAGGCGAAACGGCATGCAATGGAATACTGAAAGTTCCGGTGGCAGAAGGACTCCCGCTGATAGTATGTGTAGAGGAATTAAAGGATAACCCTGTCGGCAGATTGGAAACGCTGTAAGTAATTGTCCCTCCCCCGTTAGCGTCAATTATATAAGTATATGGCTGATTTACCGGGGAGTGATCATTTAAATGGCTGATAATCATCGGAGGGCTTGGCGGAGGAGTAATGGAAAAAACAAGAACTTTTGTGGAGGAGCCGATTTGATTGTCAGCCGTGAGGGTTATGTTCCTTGAACCGGAGGTTGTCGGAGTTCCGCTGATAGTGTGTGTGGTGGCATTAAAAGTAAGACCGGCAGGGAGATTTGTGGCGTTATAAATGATTGGGTTGGTTCCTGTGGCAGTTATTACATAAGGTGTTATTGGCAGTCCGACTGTTCCTGCTCCTACCAAAATACTTGTAATTTCAGGAGTTACCGGAGTACTGCAATCCTGGGCAGCGATATTATATCCCGGAGTATGCCAGGTAATATGGGAGCCAAAGGCGCCATTCTTAGGATTAACCGAACTGCACCATACATCAATATACCCCTGAAGATTCCCCCCGGCTATTTGACTTCCTCCGCCAATACCATGGATTTGAGAACCCTGGGATGCAGGACCGGTGAGGTGTCCTTCAATTTTAAAGGAACCTGTTTCAATCAGGCTTTGGGAACCAAGGGAGGTATAACCATCTCCGGTAAATAAACATGTCCCGGTAACTTTAACAAAGGCATTATCGGAATTAACAAAACCAGGGCTGCCAGATGTGCCTGATGTGATTTTAAACGCTTCATTTGAAGAACTGTTTACAAACATCTGGCAATGATTGGTAAACTGACCGTTGTCGGTGGTCTGAAAGTTCTGGAGACAGGTAATATGGTAGTAGTTTGTCAGGATGCCTTTTACATAAAAGCCATTGGAAACAGTAAGGGTTCCCCAGTTTTCAAAACTTCCGCCCGGTTCAATTTTAAAATCGGTATTGCTTACAGGTTGAGCGTAATTAAACGTTCCGTAATTCTCAATGGAGAGATAAACATGCTCTGACTCAACCGTGAGGTAACCTGATTGTGAAATGATCAGCTTTCCGGTTCCATTAAGCTCGGTAATATGCGCAATTCCGCATACTCTTACTGTTCCTCCCTGGTTGATCGTAAGTTTCAAATTGGTGAGGTTATAACCCTGCTGAACGACATAAATTGCGCCGGAGCCGATCGTATAACTCCCGTTCACGGTAATGGGCGTACCTGTATCGCAATCTCCTGAACTGTCGCCTGATTTCAGCGACGCTTGTCCAAATGTGTAATTGATGGCGGTAGAGGTAATTGGAACAGACACAAATTCACTCTTTCCATCGCCGGCAATTCTTCCAAGCCAAAGTTCTTTCAGCCGCGAAGGCACTCTCACAACAGCCGAATATTTTGAATTTGCGTCAGTAGCGCCTGACATAACTGTTTTACCTCCCTGCGCAGGGTTTCCGTCATAAACCTGTATCAATGAAATAATAGAAGAGCCGGGACCGGTAACGTTAACTGAAAGATCAATCGTGAAAAAGCTGTTAAACTGAAACGCGGGATCAATCTGCAGTTCGGTGAATTTTGTCGCTACAGGCTTTGCCGCCTCCGGGTCGGCTTTTTTACAACTGGTGTTAAAGAAAAGAAAGGCTGAAAAAGCCAGGATCAAAAAAGCAGATCGGAAACAAACGGATAATATTAAAGGTCTCATAAGAATATGTGTTTTTTGATTAAATTAGATTGAAAACCAAAGGCAACAAAATCGTGCCAAAATTGCAAAAAAAATTAACATAATGATATTTAATATAATATGACGATTTTTCAAATTCGATGAGTTCCAATTTCTGGAATATTTTCCATTATTAGAAGATATTTTGACCGGCAGCGTTATTCGGCAAGATTTCTCACGGGAAGATGATCCTGAATAAAATTGGCAAGACCGCGGAAACATTTTTAGAGGAAGTTTCAAAATATTGTAAACTATGTTGTCAATAATTCCAAAAAATGGGAGAATGATAAATTTTACCGAAAATATGTAAAAAAGACTTTATCCAGCTTATTACGAGACACACAGTTTGTATCGCAAAATCTTTTTTACAATTGTGATCATTCAAATAATTTATAATTTTCATGCACCCATTGATCATTCTGATAAACAACCCCAAATGAGAACCCTTTTCATCCTCCTTCTCATCGCAGCTTACTCTCCCCCGCTTTCCCCTAAAAAGTTACCTCCGCCAAAATCAAGCCCACCAAACTCGAAATTCGCAAGCATAAAAACGCGGGCTGCCGCCAAACTTGGACGCCGTTTTGTCTTTTGAATACGACAACTACAACGGCATCCTCGAAGGAAATAAAAAGGCAAAAATTACGCTCGATATCCGCAACCAGGAAAAGGGAGCGGCGCAGGATTGAAAATTTCGGTGAAAGACAATTTCATTGATCCCTATCTTTCCATATTAACGTTGAGTACCATACCTTCGCTCCTTCCAAATGAGCAGAAGCGGATTGTAATCCCGCTTGCAGCAGGAATGGAGATCAAAGCTGCCGAGCATAAACTCACTATTGAGATCAAGGAGTTTTTCGGCTTTGACTTCCGGGTAGAAATTATCAGAACCAAACCCAGGAAATCCTTTTATCTCATGTACGTTTGAAATCCCACTACATATTTCGGATTGAGAACCGGAATGGTTGGAAGATTAGGTTTTTACGTTGAACTTCGCGGCAATATGATGGCGTTTGAAACAGAAAAATACACGTACAAAGACAGCGTTGTGAATTACAATCAGCCCGGTTATTTCAATTTCACAGGTTCCAATGGCTATTCAGCATTGTCGGGGCTTGTGGGAATCAACTACCAGCCGGGGAAAAATTTCTTTTTATATCTCGGCGCCGGTTATGGCAAGGAGGATTACCTGATGAAGATTGACAATTTCAACTATGACGGAGATGTGAAAACCGGCAGCGGCTTTGTGAAATATGACAAATACAGCGCCTCAGGTGTGGAATTAAACCTTGGCATAATGGTAATAATAAAATCGCTGATGCTCTCGGCTGGCGGGACAATGCTAAATTTCAATGCGTTTGGAGGAACTGCGGTGGTTGCGGTTAGCTTTTAATCAATACATGGAAACTTAGATTAGAGCTGTTATTCATAAGAAACCACCCCAAAAAGCGCCTGTTTTTTGGTTAGAGCCAACTAATAAGCTGATTATCTCCATTCAAATTTCTTTGTTTCCCATAATGTGCCGGGATATACTTATTTTTGTTGGGTGAGGTCAGGAGTTCTGAACTTTTACTTTTTTAAAATTATCATATACCATAAATTTACATGAGAACAAGAATTTTACTGACATTACTGATGATTTCAGGCTTTGCATTGGTTGCATCAGCCTGGGTTTACCCGGAGCACCGGGAAATCATGATTGCCGCCATCAAAAAACTGGACCCGAACCGGCGGGCAATCCTCGATCAGCTTTGGGCGTCAGCAAGGAAAGGATACGAAACGCGGCTTTGTGAATCGGTTATTGAACCCGACCAGGGTGTAGAACCTCAGTGTCTCGATTATGCCGCATGGACAGGAATTGCAGGCGACCACTCAGTATCCGCACAGGATATGACCAATATTGTTCTCAAATCAGAATGGATCCTTAATGTAGCAGATATTACCGCCCGGCTGAAAATTGGCCTTGACGAGTCGAAAAAGCGCAGTTCGCGTATCAGCGCTGTAAGGATTTCGGATATAAAGCTGCTTCGCGCCGATCCGGAATACGTTTCGAGAGCCGGAAAAAATAATGGTCATTTTCTGCTCGCGCTTCCGGCTGTGAATACCAAACCTGAAGTCTATTTTTCCTTGTGTTTTAAAGAAGGAACCGACATGAATACTGTTGGTACTTATACCTGGTTTCATTTTAGCGCCTTACAGAAAGCTGCCCGCCTGAACTCAAAGGATATGACGCCCGAACAACGGTCGGCGCTTGCTTTGTCGGCTCTGGCAGATGAAGCTTTTGCAGATCATTTTTTAGAGGATAGTTTTACATCGGGACATGTGATGGGAATCTGGGGCGATGCCGCAAATCGAAAGGGGACGCATGATTATTACAACGAAGAAGGATTAGAGGTAAATACCTGGCAAGGAAAACAAATGGTATTAATGGGCGATGCCACGATGCTGGAAGAGGATATAGGATGGACGTCCGACGCGATCCTTAAGAGTCTGGAACAAATGTTGGATGCAGTTAGCGGAACCATCAGTTTTGATCCTGGCTTCATTCAGGAAGATATTTCTCTTGCAACTCCAGATACATTTAACGTAAGCAAGGCAATGGTGATACCAAAGCGCCAAATTGATCATAAAGTGAGGATTTTGTGTGACAGCGTGTTGATGGAATTTCCAATTCCGGGTTTAACTGCCGGGATGGGACAATTTCCAAGATTCCGGTCTGAAATGGGGCCTTTTGCCGGGGTTAGCGGCGCAGCCAACCTCAATTATCTGGATGGTGGATTTTTTGACTATCAAAAGGGTTACGGCGTCACTGCCGGATTAGAACTTGGATTGCGTGTTGGATTGGGAATGGAAGGGGTATTGAACGAATCGGGCGATGGACTGCTCTTCCTCGATCTTGGCGCCCGCATTGATTTAAGCTCCAGCCAGGCTTATGATGGTTCCCATGACAACCCTGA
>JBAXRP010000176.1:0-9675 GCA_037131145.1 Bacteroidota bacterium | reverse complement strand
AGGTTTCAGGTTTCAGGTTCCAGGTTTCAGGTTTCAGGTTTCAGGTTTCAGGTTTTTCGGAAGAGGGGGATCAAGAACTACGGTTTTTCCTCAAATCTATTTTCCGACATAAATTATTGACGGATCACGGGGAATTATTAGAAATTGAGAAAGGTATTATCTCGCCTATTTTTTATAGGAGGCGCCCGACTTCAGGCAGATCATCAGCGAATTGTCGGCGGGCGGCAGGTCATAGCAAAAAATGATCAGTGCAGAATCTTTAATATATGCGATCATCCGGTAGGTACAGGGATAAACAACGGTTGAGATAGTTTCAATGTCGTATAAAAAATTGTTGCCTGTTGTCTTTTTAACGATGTCGGATGCATGACCATGTCCGGTGAACACCACCTTTAATCCCCCATTCATGAGCGAGTCGGATACCGTTGATGAGCGATCCACGACCAAATCCGAGAATGACAGATTCTGGTCAGTATTATGATTGATCAGCGCGTGATGCATAATGCCGAACACCATTTTCCCTTTGGCTGCAGCTTCAGCCAGGCGCGCCAGCGCCCATGTCATGTTTGCCATTGATCGCCCTGACTTTGATGCCAGCGCTTGTCAACTCTGAAAGAAACCCGGCAAACGTCTCGTGGCTGACCTTCCCTGTCATGGTTTGAGATGGAGTGATTTTAATGAATTTGTGAAAAAATGATATCTGGGTGATTATTCAATTAAAACCAAACGTTTGGTCGAAGTTTGATTTTCGCCGGTTAACCGGTAAAAGTAAATTCCTGATGGAAGTTTATTTCCATTGCGGTCGTCGCCATTCCAGGTAACTGCGCACTGACCAGGCTCAAAAACTCCATCCAGCAAAGTTGTAACTTTCACCCCGCGCATATCGAGTATTTCGAGTGTAACATGACTTCGACGGGTTATAATCACAGGAATGGTTGTTGCGTTCCTGAATGGGTTAGGATAATTATTACCAAGTACGGGTAATGATTTCTGGTAATTGATCCCGGTCAGCAAATCGCTGTTTACCATGATGATTACGTATTGATCGCCGGCGGCGGTTGTGTATTTCAGGCTGTCAACCTCAAAAAGCATACCTGGAGCACAACTAATGGGCAATGTCATTTTTACGCGGATGGCAACGCTGTTGCCCGGATTTATCAAATAAGGCAGGGTTGACACCGACATTGAATCTACATACCACGGAAGCGAGCCGTTTTGTTGAACCTGGTTGAGAGAGAGCGCTGAGGAGAGATAATTGTGCAATTGTGT
Source organism: Bacteroidota bacterium (assembly GCA_037131145.1). GTDB lineage: Bacteria > Bacteroidota > Bacteroidia > Bacteroidales > FEN-979 > CAIVAT01. The sequence goes on along the minus strand of JBAXRP010000176.1, from coordinate 8,406 downwards.
TATCTTCCCTGAGACGCAATCCTCCCGCGTCAGGAACCAGAGTGTATCGGGAACTGCTGCAAGGTTTGTGTAAACAGTATTGAACTTGTATGGATCTGCGGCGCCAATGAGCGGCATGGTTTCGCGACGTCCCGATTCGTCGGCAGCCGAGAGGAAATACTCAACCAGGCTTCCTGCGGGCTGTTTTGGGATGACTCCGTGGTAATGATTCGCTGAAGTTTGTTGCATCGAAACAAGGTTAAATGAACCGCCATTTACCCGGTAGTGGATAAGAACCGAATCGGCAATTACCGGTTGATGACTGCTTGCGATAATATCAGCATCAATCGGATACGCGGTTTCGCAGGGCTGATTACCGGTTAGCGGGAAATGATTGATGTGCAAAAGTCCGATATCGGCAATTCCCATAACGCGACAATGAAGAGCGTCGGTTGAAACCCAGGGCGTTGATGGATTCCCGATGAAACCGATGACTTCATAGCCAGGCATGGCAGCTTCATACACAGCTTTCGCGCTGTCGTCCCAGGGGGAATTCATAAAAGGGACAAGAACCTTGTTATTTAGGATTACCGAGTTCGAGTAAGGCTGATCCTGTGGGGTTTGCACCCTGAAAACCTTATAATTGTAACCGAATGAACAGGTTTGTGAAGCCCAATAGGCTGCCGCCGATTCGAGAGCGTTATATTCAGGATCGGATGTAAGTACTTTCCTGATAAGAATCCTGTCGGGGGTCAGGAATTTCGCCCAGCAATCAATGTGATCAATAGTTGAAGAGAGATTTGGATCCGGAACTACCTGAAAGTTTGTAATTCCGAGGTAATTATTCATTTTTTCGGCAATCTGCGCGGGAGTTTGGGAGGGATTTTCATTCCATACCAGATCGGTAGAAGCGCTCTCGCCGAAACCATCTGTCATGTAATTTCCTCCGGTAGAAATCACATTCATGCCAAACCATGGTATCCCAAGCATTGCCGCCATCAGCTTTGGAATTTCATCATCATTGGGTCGCGGACGATTATATGGAAAGTCAACAATGCCAATCTGATTGGCGCTGTCGGATTCAAACCAGGGTCCATAATCGCGGGTCCAGTAACTGTCGGATTGCGCAATAAGAAAATTGCAATGGCTGGTGTCCACTCCATTAGCCACATATTGGCTGATTACGGTATTTTTCTGGGAATTTGACGCCACAACAGTTGTTACTGTAATATCCATAGCCATTTCCTTTATAAGCGCAATAGGAATGCCGAATGGGTAACGAACAAGAGCGCCCTGCATCCGGTCATATTCGGGAATATTCCTTATAGGTCCAGCCGGGGGCGCGGTTTCAACAAAGCCCCGACCAATTTCCCCTTTACGTAGTAATTCTTCGGGAGTCATTTCGTGCCGCAACGGCTGTTGTTCCATTCGCATGGTATCCTGGCTAAAACCGGCAATTGTTGTAAGCGCCAGAAAAATCAAAGTAAAAATCTGTTTCATCTGAGTTTGAATATGGTTACAAAAATAGCGTTTTAACCATTGCAGGAGGAACTGCAAAGGAATAATACGATTCAGGGGTAATTTCTAAGCTGGAACTTGAAACCTTGAACCTTGAATTTCTGAATTTCAGCAATAAAACACTGTTGCTATTGACGTTGAACATTGCACAAAATAAAACCCTATTTTTGCAGTTATTTAAATAGCCTGAATTATTCAAAATTTCTCTCTGTGACTTCTCTGTGAAACCTCTGTGTAACAATTTTTTCACAGATTTTCACTGAGAATACGCTAAGTTCCACAGATTCACTTCGCAAAACGCTGATCGCTTCAATGACGCAAAGACGTAAAAAAACATGCTCATAATAAAAAACGCCGGATTTCTTTTCTTTCTCCTGTTAGTAGTTCCTTTTTTCATTTCTGCACAAGTACCAATTCGTCCCGACTCAACATACAGAACGAAACCACTGATTGAAGACGACCAGGTTATTCTGATGCTCGACAGCCTTGCCAATCTTAAAATATTTGAAGAAACCCAGTTTCCGAATACCAACCAATTCCAGAACTGGAGTAACTTTAGCGACGCCGATATACCTGTTTTTCCCGATTCGGTTTATCGTGAACGCATTGCACAAATGAATGACCAATCGCCGTTTGAATATGTTTACAACAATGAGGTTAAAAATTTCATTGACATGTATGGCGTTCGGAAACGAAAACTAACAGCCCGTATTCTCGGACTTGCCCAAATTTACTTTCCGCTTTTTGAAGAACAACTCGATAAATTCAACATGCCGCTTGAACTTAAATACCTTGCGGTAATCGAATCGGCGCTCAATCCCATTGCCAATTCGCCGGCTGGCGCTAAAGGACTCTGGCAGTTCATGTATGGCACCGGAAAAGGTTACGGACTGAAGGTGAGCACTTACGTGGATGACCGGTTTGATCCTTACAAATCAACCATTGCGGCTTGTGAGCATCTCAGCGATCTTTATGATATTTATGGAAGTTGGTCGCTGGCTCTTGCCGCCTACAATTCGGGGGCAGGCAATGTGAACAAAGCCATCAGGCGCTCTGGCGGGATCAAGAATTTCTGGGCAATCAAAAAATATCTTCCAAAGGAAACCGCCTCCTATGTCCCGGCTTTCATTGCCGCAAGCTATGTTATAAACTATGCCAGCGAACATAAAATTTATCCGGTTGATCCCGGTATTCTTTATTATGAGGTGGATACGATTACCATCAAACAGCCGCTTTCCTTTGCTCAGATATCCGAAATGCTTAATATTCCGATGGATGAGATCGTAATGCTTAATCCAACTTTCAAGCAGCGACTGATACCTGCCACATCGGAAAATCCTTACAAATTACGGTTGCGGAAAAAGTATATCGGTCCATTCATCAATAACGAAGCCGCTTTGTACGCTTACCGTACCCGTGAAGGACTTGCCAGCGATTCGCTGGAGCGATTGATTTTTAAAAACTACCGCGACTCGGAACTCTATACCGTGAAAAGCGGCGAAACGGTGACGTCAATTGCAAAAAAATTCAACATGACTACCAGCGAACTGAAGTCGTTGAATGGATTGAAGAAAAATTCAATCAAACCTTCAAAGAAAATTCTGGTCTATTCAAAACCAAAAGATAATAGGCGCGGCGGAGAAGTTACAAGCAAATATGTTCCACAGCCCATTCAGAAAGATAGCGCTGCCGGAACCGATATCGTCGTAGGTAAACCAGAATCCGCAGCGCCTGACCAAAAGCCTGCCAGCGGTTCCTCTGATGAAAAACCAAAAATGGTTTATATAGTTAAAAGCGGTGAAAGTATCGCATTGATTGCCCAAAAGTGCGGCTGTACAAGCAATGACCTGATCAAATGGAATAATCTTAAAAATCAAACCGTACTCGTCGGACAAAAATTAAAGGTTGCTTCCACATGCGCTGCAACAGCGTCGGGAAAGAAAGCAAAATCAAAAACAACTTCGGGTAAACCAACGCCCACTTCAAAACCTGCCTGGTACACAATTCAGGCGGGAGATAACCTGTGGGAAATAGCAGATAAATATAATGTTACCGTGTCGCAGATCAAATCGCTGAATGGTTTGAAAAACAACAGTAGGTTAAGTCCGGGACAGAAGATCAAGATTCCTAAGTAATTTTCAGGTATCGTCGCTTTGATCATCCAATAACCAAAATGTTATCGTATGAAAACAAAACTGTTACAAATTTATGACCGGATTAGGAACACAATGTTGGTATGCGCTATCCTTTTCGTTTTTACAGGTCAGGCGCAGCAACCACTCACCCTTGATGAGTGTTATAAACTAACTGAGAAAAACTACCCGCTTAAAGCTCAGATTGACCTGATTGCGAATGCCAACACGTTAAAAGTTACTAACCTGAACAAGAATTACCTGCCGCAGATCAATGTAAACGGAAGCGTTTCACTCCAATCGGCGGTTACACAGGTGGCGATTGAACTTCCCAAAGGGTTGCCGGAACTAAGCATGCCGGTTATGAGCAAGGATTGGTATAAACTCACGCTTGATGTAAACCAGGCTATTTTCGATGGTAATGTTACGAGTTATCAGAAAAAAGTGGAATCGTACAACCTTCAATCCGATCAGAAAGGTGTGGAAATTGAACTCTATAAACTAAAGGATAGGATCAACCAGTTTTTTTTTAGTATTCTGCTAATTAATCAGAATGACAGGTTGCTGAAAAGCAACAAGGAGCGGATTGACGTCAAGCTGAAAGAGGTGGAATCTGCAATAATAAATGGCGCTTCGCTTGAAATGAATGCCGACCTGCTTCGCGCCGAACTTGTACGTATTGACCAGCAACTTACCGAAACTCGCATGGATCGAGTTTCCTTGTATCTTATGTTGTCGGAGCTCACCTCTACGAAAATCCCGGAAACAACGCCGTTGATCACACCCGAAATTTCGTTGCCATCAGCGGCATTCGAAAACAACAGGCTCGAATACAAACTTTACGATATCCAGCGGGCAAAGGTTGATGTGATGAAAAATATGACGACCACAAAATGGAACCCTAAAATATTTGCCTACGGTCAGGCTGGTTTTGGCAGACCCGGTCTTAATATGCTCGACGACAACTTTAAACCCTGGTGGCTTTTCGGCGCGAAACTTACCTGGAATCCGTGGAACTGGAACGGAAATAAAAATGAGAAGAAAATCCTTTCTCTCCAAAGTGAAATTCTGAAAAGTCAACAGGAAACTTTCGACAAAAACCTGAAAATAAGTTCGCAAAAGGAGCTTAGCGAAATGAATAAAGTCATGGAACTTCTCGGACAGGATCAACAGATTATTGACATAAGGATCAGAATTACAAAAACGGCTTCATCGCAGCTCGACAATGGAGTAATCACATCAAGTGATTACATTGCCAGACTTAACGAGGAAACGCTGGCGCGGCTGAATCTGGAGATACATAAAATACAGTTAATCAAAGCCAAACTTTCTTATTTATATACGCTTGGGAAATTGTGACCTGCGATGTTTAATAAAATCTCCGAAGAAGTGCGCCATTTTATTTGCTTAGCTGGCATAAACTGAGTATGCACGTAAGAATATTCCAGCGGCATTTCAGAATAAAAAACAATGATTTACAGTTTTTTACCTGACCCAAAGAGATAAGCAGTATTTCTAATTTGAATTTTTTAATTTTGACGAATTAACCAAAACAAAAAAAGAGATGAAAAAACTAATCTTAATTCTTACTATTTTCATTGCAGCAACTTTTTCTTCGGAAACAACATTCGCCCAGTTCGACTTTGGCTTCAAACTTGGTTACAATGCTTCAAAACTTAGCGCCAATATTGATTCGATCAAATCCTCGATGAGTTCAGGATTTCATGTAGGCGCTTATGTTCGGATCGGGAAAAAAGTTTTTCTGCAACCTGAATTTTATTATACCATGTCCGGAGCCACATTTGAGAATTTTGGTACAAATACAATCAATGACTGGAAACAAAAAGTTACAGTTGGAACTCTTGATATTCCGGTTCTGGTAGGTTATAATATCTTCCAGACGAAAATTTTCAAATGGAGAATTATCGCTGGTCCAATGGCGTCATTTGTTGTCAATTCAAAGATAACAGACGTTAATCTGACAGGACCAATCGAAAAATCGGACATCAACACCGTCAACTGGTACTTACAAGCCGGAACCGGAATTGACGTCTTGTTTCTTACGCTTGATGTTCGTTACCAGGTAGGATTGAATAAAATCATCAACGAAGTTACCAGTAGTTCAGGAATTGTTTATCCGGTAAATGCAAAAGGCAATATGTTCATTGTCAGCGTTGGGTTTAAAATTCTGTAAAAATCATTAATGCGGAGGAAATTGTGAATGTAAATGGAATTGGTTACCGCACAGTGTGGATGGAAGGCGCATCGGTTTTTTTCATCGAACAGAACCTCTTGCCTTTTCAGTTCGTCATCAAGGAATCGTCAACTTATACTGAGAGTTGTCACGCAATTCGTTCAATGATGGTTCGCGGCGCCGGCGCAATAGGAGCGATTGCCGGATTTGCCATGGCGCAGGCTGTTCTTGCGGCTCCTCAAAACAATTTCCTTGAATTTATCAGGCAGGCAAAGCTGGAAATAGAGGCAACCCGACCAACGGCGCGGAATCTGTTTTATGCTACCGAACAAGTTTTTAATGCCGCTATCGAATCCCGTGAGGCTGCCGTTATTGCCGCCCAGGAAATTGCCAACCGCGACGCCGCAGATTCGCAGCGAATCGGACAGTTTGGCAATGAATTGATCCGCGAAGGCATGAACATTGAAACCCACTGCAACGCAGGCTGGCTTGCTTTTGTTGACTATGGCACTGCGCTCTCTCCTATCTACCTTGCTCACGAGGAGGGAAAAAAAATCTTTGTTTATGCCGATGAAACCCGCCCCCGCAGCCAGGGCGCGCGACTAACAGCCTGGGAATTGAACCAGGCGGGCGTTCCCCATGCCATAATTCCTGATAATGCAGGCGCATGGCTGATGTCGCTTGGTAAAATTGATATGGTAATCGTGGGCGCCGATCGCATCGCCGCCAATGGCGATGCTGCAAATAAAATCGGTACGCTCGAAAAGGCTATCGCCGCCAGGGAATATGGAATTCCGTTCTATGTCGCCGCGCCAACATCCACCTTCGACGCTGCATGCCCTGATGGGTCGTCTATTCCGATTGAGGAACGGAGCGAGGACGAGGTTCTTTATATGGATGGAGTTAACTCAGCCGGAAATCGTGAAAAAATACTGGTATGCTCGCCCGGCTCACATGCCATAAACCCCTCATTCGACGTAACCCCTGCGAGATTCATATCCGGTATCATCACCGAAAAAGGCATTATCAAACCCGACCGGAAATCTATAAATCAACTGTTATCGCTTAATGAATTTACTAAGGGGACAAATAAAATATCATAACTTTTTTGATAAACAAAATTTTTCAGGGATTTGCAGTTTCTGGCATTGTTCCTGATAGGTCGGCGTTTAATGAGCGGCAGTTTTCCAATGCCGCCAATTATTTCAATTTCTTAAACGATATACTTATTAAAAGTATGGAAACGAAAACAATTATATATGAAATTCAAAGATTGCCTTTTTCAAAACAAATTTATATTGCCGAAAGAATCATTAAATCTATTCGACATCGAGAGAACAACTCCCAAATGAAAATTGCGGCTGAGAACCTTTATAAAGAATACTTAAACGATAATGAATTGACAATTTTTACAGACCTTGATTTCGAACGCTTCTATAAAACAACAATATGAAATTTGGTTGATAAACCTTGATCAGACGAAAGGAGCCGAAATTCAAAAAACAAGACCGGCAATAATCGTTAGTGATAATTCTGTTGGAAAATTACCGCTGAAAATAATAGTTCCGATAACTGATTGAAAAGAAAAATATAAAACCGCACCATGGATGATCAAAATTCAACCAAATGACCAGAACAATTTGACCAATGTTTCGGCAATTGATTGTTTTCAAATTCGTTGTGTTTCCGAATACAGATTTATCAGACTTGTTGGGACAATTGAATAACAAACATGCATTGATATTCAAATTGCACTATCAAAAGTATTATCACTTGATTTAGAACAAAATGACTAATGAACAAATAGTGTGAAGATACAAAATGCAATAACTGAATTCTTACAATGTAACTAAACCGATTTTGTGCTTTTAACCATAATCCTTGATAAATCCAACTAATTAAACACATAAACATGAAATTACCACGACTGCTAATCCTTTTCCTGTTTGGGGCGCTTATTCTCAGCCCGAATTCACCAATACTGGCTGAAAAAAAACATAGTGAACAGAAAAAGGAAACCACAAAGGAGAAGTCCAAAAAATCAGCTAAGCCCAAAACAAAAGAAAAAGATAAATCGAAGGACAAGGACAAACCCAAAGAGGATTCCATATATAATTCCAGCCTCGTTGGCGGGCTGAAGTTCCGCAGCATTGGACCTGCCTATTGTTCCGGTCGCATTGCCGATTTTGCCGTAAACCCCAAAAATCACAGCGAATGGTTTGTAGCCGTTGCTTCCGGTCATGTATGGAAAACGGTAAACAACGGAACCACATTTGAGCCGGTATTCGACAATAACGGCGCTTACTCCATTGGTTGCGTGGTTATTGACCCGAATAACAGCGCTGTGGTGTGGGTAGGAACCGGCGAAAACAACCATCAACGCTCACTCGGGTACGGCAATGGCGTTTACAAAAGCGCCGACGATGGAAAAAGCTGGAAAAACATGGGATTGAAAGATTCCCGCCAGATTGGAAAAATAGTGATAGATCCGAGAAATTCCGACGTCGTTTATGTTGCTGCCGAAGGTTCCGTTTGGGGACCGGGCGGCGATCGCGGACTCTATAAAACCACCGACGGCGGAAA
>JBAXRP010000175.1:0-9694 GCA_037131145.1 Bacteroidota bacterium | reverse complement strand
TTTGCAACAGAATCCCGAAGGGATGACATGATTATAGATTGAAAAGATTGGGTTTGCAACAGAATCCCGCAGGGATAACAAGATTATAGATTGAAAAGATTGGGTTTGCAACAGAATCCCGAAGGGATGACAGGATTATAGATTGAAAAGATTGGATTTGCAACAGAATCCCGAAGGGATGACAGGATTATAGAAAATGATTTAATGAGACTTCACAACGATCAAGTCGTTTAATGCAGATAAGCAGTAAAATTAATTTATCTAAATTTGTCCCTTCTTAAGAAACTGACATGAAAAAGATTCTGATAACACTTATCGTAATGGTTCTGTCGCCATTTTTCTCCATATCGCAGATTCTCGATCCTGTTAAATGGAGTTTCAAGGTGGAACAGACCACACCTGAGGAAGCAACATTGCTTCTTATTGCCAAAGCCGATAAAAACTGGCATGTTTATTCTCAGGATATTCCTAAAGGCGGACCACTTCCAACAACATTTGCTTTTACAAAAAGCAAACACTACGAATTGGTTGGAAAAGTTCAGGAACCAAAACCGATAGTAGAAAACGATCCGAACTTCGACATGATTCTGAAGTTCTTTGCGGATAAGGCTGTTTTCAAGCAGAAGATAAAAGTTTTGAGCAAAAATGACTTTGTTGTAAAAGGCGTTCTGAACTTCATGTGTTGCGACGATAAGCAGTGCTTACCTCCCAGTGATGTAGAATTTGATTTTGCCATTAAAGGAAATCCAAACGCGGTTGAGTCGCAAACAACGGGTTCAGAAAGCGCTAACGCTGCAGGCGCTTCATTAGATACGGCTAAAAAAATGGCGGCAACCGCAGCCAAAACCGACTCAGTTTCAATGAAGGCGGAACAAGCCAGACTTGGCGAAACCGCAGCAGATAAAGCGGCAGACCAGTCGCTGCTATGGTTTTTTCTCATTTCATTTCTTGCCGGACTTGCTGCAATCATCACTCCATGTGTTTTCCCAATGATCCCGATGACTGTCACCTTTTTTATGCACGACAGTGGGAGCAAGCGTAAAGCCAGACTTGAAGCAATCGTTTACGGCTTGTCCATCGTTGTAATATACACGGTCATTGGCACAATAGTAGCCGTCACACTCGGCGCCAACTTCGCCAATTTCCTTAGTACCCACTGGATTCCAAATGTTTTCTTCTTCCTCATTTTTATGGTATTTGCGGCTTCTTTTCTGGGGATGTTTGAAATTACCCTGCCAAGCTGGATCGTCAATAAAGCCGATAAACAAGCCGATAAAGGTGGTTTTTCGGGAGCATTCTTTATGGCTTTTACCCTTGTGCTTGTATCTTTTTCCTGCACGGGTCCAATTGTTGGCGCAATTCTGGTAAAATCAGCCAGCGGCGCCATCGTTATGCCCATAGTCGGGATGCTTGGTTTTTCGCTGGCATTTGCCCTGCCTTTTGGATTGTTCGCATTCTTCCCATCCTGGTTGTCGGGGCTGCCAAAATCAGGCGGGTGGCTCAATTCAGTAAAAGTCGTTCTTGGATTCATTGAACTGGCGCTTGGTTTAAAGTTTCTCAGCATTGCCGACCAGACTTACCACTGGCACATCCTCGACCGCGAAGTTTATCTCGCTTTCTGGATCGTCATTTTCTTCCTGATGGGAATGTATTTAATCGGCAAACTCAAGTTCAACCACGATTCCGACCTTCCATATATAAGCGTTCCAAGGATCATCTTGGCAATTATCGTTTTCGCCTTTACGGTTTATATGATTCCCGGAATGTGGGGCGCCCCGCTGAAGGCTTTATCCGGTTATCTTCCGCCAACAACCTATCAGGATTTTGATCTGAATGCCATTATTAAAACGGAGGTAGGCGCAATTTCTGTTTCCGGTGGCGGCGCGCAACCATCGTCCAAAACTTGTGATAAACCTAAATACGCTGACTTTCTCAAACTTCCACACGGTCTTGAAGGATACTTCGATTACAGCCAGGCGCTCGCTTGTTCAAAAAAAATGAATAAACCGATCTTCATTGATTTCACCGGACATGGCTGCGTGAATTGCCGTCAAATGGAAGCCAACGTATGGTCTGATCCAAAGGTGCTGAAACGCCTACGCGAGAATTTTATTGTAACGGCGCTTTATGTTGATGATAAAACTGAATTGCCGGAAAATGAATGGATTACATCAACTTATGATAAAAAAGTAAAAACAACTATCGGAAAGAAATTTGCCGACCTTCAAATCACCCGTTTCAATGTAAACTCCCAGCCATACTATGTTTTGCTTGATACCAATGGCAATCTCATTGCTTCGCCGCGCGCATACAATCTCGATGTTGAAGCCTTCGTTAAATTCCTCGATGATGCAGTGAAAAATTTTAATAAACCGAAACGCAAATAATTGACCCCGATGAAATACTTTGCCCTGATTTTTCTGACTTTCGTTTCATTTTCACTCCAAATTTCAGCACAGCAATTGCCTTTTTCCCAAAAGCAGTTATCGCTGCCACAGTTGGGTTACAGCGCAATTGCCTGGGGCGACTATGATCGCGACAGGGATCTGGATATAGCTCTTAGCGGCGTTGAAGGAAATACTCCGGTCACTAAAATTCTGCGCAACGATAACGGGAATTTCACCGACATTTCGGCTGACCTTCTGCCGCTTCATTATGGTTCGGTTGAATGGGGCGATTTTGACGCCGACAATGACCTTGACCTGCTCGTTACCGGTATAAACAGTCAGGGCGACGCTTTTACAAAGATTTATACCAACGCCAACGGAACGTTTAACGATTCAGGCGTCATTCTTCCGGGAGTATCCGACGGACAGGCAAGCTGGGGCGATTATAATAATGATGGCTTATTGGATGTTCTGCTTGCAGGTAATATGAAGGCGATAATTTTCAGGAACGATGGGAACGGGCAGTTTACAGATATTTGCGCCCCGTTGCCTGCGGTTCAGAGTCCGATGTGCTGTTGGGTGGATTACAACAACGACGGTGAAATGGATGTAATGGTATGTGGCGATACCGGTGGAGGAATTTACACCAAACTCTTTAAAAATAGCGATGGCGTTTTTACCGAAGTAAACATCACACCTGAACCTTTTACGGGATTGTACGGCGGGCAGGCAAAATGGGCAGACCTCGACAACGACGGCGACCAGGATCTGGTGATTTCAGGTATGGATTTGTACATTGACGCATATTTACTCGTTTACCGGAATGACGGGAACGATCAGTTCACCAAATTCACTATCGGCAGCGGAAATATGTTAAGTGGCTCCATTGATCTCGGCGATTTTGACTCTGACGGATTAATTGACCTTATCGTAATGGGGCGCACACCCGGTTGCGGAGGCAATGCCGCTACTGTTCTGCTACAAAACACAGGGTTAATGAACTTTCTTCCGGTGAGTTCATTGCTGCCCGGATACAAACAAGGAGGCGTTACCTGGGGCGATTACAACAACGATGGTTTTTCCGACCTTCTGTTTACAGGACTTGATGGCTTTGAAGTTCCGCAAACAATCTTGTATCTGAATAACCTCGGCGATACAGCATTTGCCCAAAATACGCCTCCAACTGTTCCGGCTGGTCTGGGTTACACGATGGAAGCCAATCGCGCCATTCTTCACTGGAATAGCGCCTCTGACGCACAAACGCCGAAAAATGGTTTATCCTACAACATCTTAATCGGAACGCAGCCAAACCTCTACGATGTGATGGCTCCAATGGCAAACGCAGCTACCGGATCAAGGTTTGTTGCAACGCCGGGAAATGCCTCTGCCGATACGAGTTGGATAATCAGTGGAATTTCACCCGGAAATTATTATTTCAGTATTCAAACAATTGACAATGGATTTATGCCGGGAACTTTTTCTACCCCAACCATGTTTTCTTATCAGCCGGTTGGACTTTCCGATGAGGTTAACGCGCATCTTCAGGTTTATCCCAATCCTTGTAAAAACAGGGTTTATGTTGAAGTTTCCAGACTTCTGAGTTCATCTGATGGAGACGAGAACAAAAATTTTACCATTATCATTCTGAATTATCAGGGAAAAATGGTTTATCAGGGATTTAACAGCGGGGAAATTGACGTTTCAAGGTTGCCGTCAGGAATTTACCTCCTGAAAATACAATACGGCGACAATGTTTTTCTCAGGAAACTGGTAAAGGAATAGTTCACATTAACCCGGCGTTTTTCAAACTTTCGGTGAGCTTTGGATGGAATTTTGCGAAATCCAGCAGCGCTGAAACAATTCGTTGATTTTCCTTTTATTATCTTTTTTCATCAAACACTACCAAGTCGCTATTAGCTGGTGGATTTAGGGGGATGCGGCGCCACAAACCGGTTATATAATAATAGCCCGATGATGGTGAGAACGCCTATCATACTGAAAGTAAGCCACAGCAGCGATGGTTGATTCATCTTTTCTACAAATTGAACATACAGCGCGGCGCCGAGAATACCTCCAACGCCACTCCCGATTACGCCATACATGAACGACCAGCCCTGGTAGAGCGCCTTTTTATCCTGCGGAGCAATCAATCCCACATAAGCGATAAACTTTGGATGGGCAATCATTTCGCCGAGCGTAAATACAAACATGGAAGCGAGGAAAATCCAGCCACTGGGCGATATTGCCAGCATCCCCATGCCAATTGAACCAAGTGAAATGCCGAAGATCATCGTTGGCAGCGCTTTGGTATTACGGACAAGGCTTGAAACAAGCAATTGCAGGAGGATAATCGCCCCGGCATTCATCACGGTTACATGCTCTGCATCGAATTTCCATGAAGGATTATTTATGAAAAATGATAAAAAGCCATTTATTAGGTTGTTAAACCCCGACATATCAACCCTTTCCTTCAGATACCAAAGTACTGAATCGTAAACCTGGAAATACATAATCCAGAAACCTGAATAGATAACAATCATGAGGATAAACCGGAAATCACGCAACACAGTAATCATTTCGGCAAAAACCTGTCCCAACGGCTTTGCTGCGCGAACGCCGGTAGGTTCTTTATACACGAAATAATTCAGTAACAACAACCAGCCGGTACCAATTGCTGCCATAAAAAATATGTAGTTGTAGGAAATTGATTTCAGGTATGGCACGAGGATCAATGGGAAAAGAAATGCGCCAAGGTTGATTGACCAATAGAATATGCCGAAACCCAGCGAAGAGTTGGTTTCATCAGTAACCCGTGCAATAGTCCCTGAAATCATCGGTTTGAAAAAGCCTGCCCCCAGCGCCACCAGTATCAAACTGCTGAAAACGGTTACATAAGTTGTGGAAAATCCGGCAAACCAATATCCAAGGCTCATTGTAAAGAAGGCAAAGAAAAGAACTTTACGGTATCCAAACCTATCGCCGATTGCTCCCGACAAAATCGGCAGGAAATAGAGCAGCGGGGTGATGGTACTTTTGATTACGCCCACACTCTCTTTTGAAAAGCCAAGTCCGCCTTCGGTTTTCGATAAAACAAGGTAAACTGACAACACCGACATTACTCCATAATATGAGCCGCGTTCAAAAAATTCCATCGAGATGGAAGTCCAGAAAATTTTCGGGAAGGATTTGATGCCTTTGGGATGAGGAGTATTTGTCATCTAACTGAATTGTTTACATTAATTCGCAAATCTAATTAATTTTATCGGCAATAAACCATCAAATTGAACATGAAAAACCTCATCCAGATTGCCAGTCATTTTATTCCCGAAAGCCACATCGCATCTGTTGACTCCTTTGGTTCCGGCCACATCAACGACTCCTACTTTGTAAAAACCGCACCTGAATCCGACGGTTATTATATTCTCCAGCGCATCAACCATCAGATTTTTAAAAACGTACCGCAGCTTACGGATAATATCCTGAAAGTAACAACGCACATCCGTGAAAGGCTTCGAAAGGAACCAAAAAAATTCCCGGACTTTCAGGTATTTCAGCAGGTTCAGTGCAAAACCGGAAATTTTTTCTTTCAGGATGATGCGGGAAATTACTGGCGCATGATTGATTACATCAGGGGAAGTAAAAGTTACGATGTTGTTGAATCACCGGAAATGGCGTATCAGGCAGGCAAAGGGTTTGGGATTTTCCAGGAACTGACTTCTGACCTTGACGCCAATTCCCTTTATGAAGTCCTGCCCAATTTCCATAACATTGTTTACCGGCTTGAAAATTTCCGGAGAACTCTTGAAAATGATCCGGCTGGCCGCGTAAAATCAACCCAAAACGAGATTTCTTTCGTCGAACAACGCGCCGGGGAGATGCATAAAATCCTCAGTCTGGGCGAATCCGGCGCCATCCCCATGCGCGTAACGCATAACGACACCAAGATCAACAACGTTCTCTTCAACGACCGGAACAAGGCAATTTCAGTAGTTGACCTCGATACTGTGATGCCGGGATACATATTGTATGATTTCGGCGACGCCATCAGAACCGGCGCATCCACCAGCGCTGAGGATGAGCCTGATCTGGAAAAAGTCAATTTCAGCCTGCCGTTGTTTGAAGCATACACTACAGGATACCTTGAAATTGCAAAAGGTTTCCTCTCCCAACCGGAAATTGACAATCTCGCTTTTTCAGCCAAATTCATGACCTACCTCATCGGGTTGCGTTTTTTGACCGACCATCTCGATGGCGACAGGTACTACAAGATCCATTTTCCGGGTCATAATTTGGTTAGGGCGATGGCGCAGTTCAGGTTGGTGGAAAATATGGAAGAAAAGTTTGGGGAAATGGAGGAAGTTGTTTCCAATGGTTTCTCAAATAAATAACTGGTATTGTCAGGAAATTCTTAGATTTGCCAGGTTTTATTGATGTATTGTTTATCATCGGTGAAATTGACCATTTAACCCCTAATATAAATCATACTCATAACTATCCTTGAATATGAAAGCTGACTTCTATTTTCTGCTTGGCGGATATGATTTGGAGATGGTTGAGATTGCCTCCTTACTGAACGAATACAAGGAGTCCCGGAAACCGGAATTTCAAGTAGCATATTCGGATTTGGGTTTGGACTGGGGGGCTAAATTAAGCAGCTATGGTTCAATTATCTCCGGTCTTCATGCAAGTAAAATTGTTGGAATTGAGTTGTCCGAAGATATTCCGGCGCCAACTAACTATATAAGCGTTGATCATCATGATAACAAATCGCATCTTCCAAGTTCAATTGAGCAGATTGCTGATCTTCTGCATTTACAGTTATCAAGATACCAAATGCTGGTTGCCATAAACGATCGGTTGTATATCCCTGGGTTATTGGATTGTAACGCTTCTGCGGGTGAAATTGCTAAGGAATGCTTTATAAATAACTTATAATAGTTTTGGTTTAATCGAATAGTTCCAATTTGGAAGGAATTCACTGAATTCAACAGATTTTGATTTCAAAAATTCCACAGATGCTTTTTTACCCGTAACATATACTTTTTCTTTTATATGAACATGAACAGAAAATCCGGTTTTCGTTGTTGCTTTTTCAGCAAGTTCTTTGACAATTTCATAGCTGTTAAACACAATGCCTTGCCATGCTCGTGTAATATGACAAAATGCTTTATGTTCTATTGGATTCCACTTTGAGCAATATGCGGGATAGTGTGCTATGACAATCTCTGTTTTTAATCTTTCTGATAATTTTTGCAACTGTTCTTTTACTACATGATGCCTACTGCTGTTACTTCCACCACCATCACAAAGTATTAGCATTTTATCGGCTTTCGGATATAATTGCTTTATAGACTCATTCCAATGGCGTTCAATATTATCACACACAAATTCAGCGGTGTCTTTGTTTTTTCCTAATGTCAAATAGCATTTATTATTATTCATATCGTATATCCCATGTGGCACTATTACTCCATCTGCAAATGTGTTGAAATCATGGTCGTTTAACTTTTATCGGTTCAATAGTGTATTATTTCCCGTCTCGATAAAAATTGCCCAGCATTTCTTTTTTTTTGGTATCAATGCTCAGAATAGGTAATTTTTCCGATGTGAATTTTTCTTTTAATTCTGCAATATATTCAAACTGCTCATTCCTGTTCTTGGTTTCTTTTAATGAATTTGTTTTTGCCATTTTACGTTTTACAAATCCACAAGTTTTTAAAAGTTGTTTTACCACATATACCCCTGCATCTACCGCATTTGTCTTCAGCAAGGCGCTTATATGGCTGCATTTCAAATTGGTCCATTGGACATCTGAGTCTATGGGATTACCAGCGGTATAGCGCCTTACGATAAACAAAAATATTGAAACAATATTTAGAACCGTTGCGACTTTTTTTTTCTTCCACCACCTACTTCTCTCACTCGATCCGCAGGTGCAAGGTTTTCAGTTAATAATTCTTTTTGGCCTTTACGAATAGTATGCTTGTTTACTTTAAACTTTTTGGATATTTCACATACTCCATAATACCCTAGTCTCATTGCTTCTAAACCAACAAACAATCGTTTATCTTTTTCAGATAAATTGCCATAAAAAAACAATGTGACTCTGTCAATGTCGAAATTAAAATCTGCTTTTCTCATGCTACAAATGTAACATTACTTTATCAAACTGTTATAAATTAATTAATTTTTATTGCATAATATCGGCATACAAAAACCCACCGGTTAAATTCGATACCCTCCACGACACAATCCACCTGCCCGGCGAGGTGATAATCAAACCCGTTCCGATGGAGACGCACTGCCGCGTGTCTCATGCTTCTGATGCGCCACCACCCTATTCAATCCCAATTCAATCGCGATTATTTTGGTACGATTCTCTATTAACCCACAAAAACAATCAATTCCTCTGGCAAGCGCAAGGCTACCTTGAATTCATCTCATTCTCCGATTTCGTTTTGTGAAAAGACGTTATCACCATCACCCGACAGATAGACGCCTGCATCATAAAACCGCAAAGCAAGGCGGCTCGAATCAAGGTTGGCCCTTACGTGGGCACGAACTTCATCTCCTTCGCCAGATTCCCCGGCATCGAAGCCGGCG
This sequence comes from Bacteroidota bacterium, assembly GCA_037131145.1. Taxonomy (GTDB): domain Bacteria; phylum Bacteroidota; class Bacteroidia; order Bacteroidales; family FEN-979; genus CAIVAT01. The sequence goes on along the minus strand of JBAXRP010000175.1, from coordinate 704 downwards.
CCCAACTAATCATCAAAGATCAAATCACAATTTCCGCCGGCGGGTTGTATTTCGATGGGGTTTACGGGAATGTGAGGGTTGGATGGTTAATTCGGTAGAGACGCACTGCCGTGCGTCTCTCTTCTCCCAAATCCACTACGATGCGTCTCTCTCCCTTCACCACACCGCTTTTCTCACCCTTCCTTTCCCAACCCCGCCGATGAATGTTTCCTTTCCTCACCCAACCGACGCGTACCTCCATTTCCCACCCCGCAGCCCTTTTTCCATTATTCAGTACATCACAACTAAAAGACTTTCCGATTTTTGGCAGGTCAGTTTATACCAAATATAATATAAGAGATAACCACAACATATTTTTCAATTTGTTGCTGTTACTCTCTGTTTTTGAGCGATAATCACAATATTTATGTTGCTTCATTGTTGAAACATAGTTGTAGTGCAAGTTGAAGTTTTTTGCAAAAAACCTAATAAAAACGAAAAAAACAAAAATAAAAGGAGGTTTTTTACTAAAACACTCTATATTTGTTCCCTTATAATACCGTTGAGGAGCCATTATGATTCGAGTTCTTTATTCCCCCCGGTATGATTGCATCTCAATGATAATTTCCTGGTACTTTTATAAAAACACAGGATATATCGGATTTTAAAAAGTTACCCCCTAAATCACTTCAGATGAGCAAAAATTCCAACAACACATACATTAT
>JBAXRP010000174.1:0-9733 GCA_037131145.1 Bacteroidota bacterium | reverse complement strand
TCTCCCCTTCCCTTTTTTGGGGAGGGGGTTGGGGGGTGGGGGCATTCTATCCGGTGGAGACATGCCAAAAGGTAGGGACATGTCATGGCATTTCCCTACGATTCCACCATCGGTTGCATGTAGGGACGCGCCATGGCGTGTAAAACTCTCCGTTCCTTACATTGGCTGGTTTGAGCATGGTTTTAAGTAGTGAAATACTTGGTTAATCTCAATGTCTGAAGCAGGGATTTCAGGTTTAGCGTAGCAGTCAGACCCGACAGGGTCAGGAAGACTTGACAGGGTCGGATGATTTTGTTTCTAAACAGACAGTTCCATTAGAACGGAATGTTAAAACAATTCTGGTTTGCTCATTTCAATTAGCCATCCAATTATTTTGCCGCAGGAACAACCTCCACCCACCGTCCGGGAACTCTCGCGCTGATGGTATTGTCGTACATCGCGCTGCAACCTGTTGGAGGAAGATAGAACCTTCCCGCCCAGGCTGCCATGAGCGCTACGGTGATAGTTTTTGTCTGGGAGGCGTCGAGGTCGAAGAAAGTAGTTACACGGTCGTCGCGGACATCCTGGTAATCGAAAGCCGAAACGTCGCTTTTCGACAGCGCAAGATCGCTGTTGCGGGAATTGATGATTTCCCATCCCGACGGAAATACCTGCGAAAGCGCTAATTGTTTGTATTTTCCAAGCATTCCAGGGTTCGTAACTGTAACTACGGCAAGAAAACTTGTACCTTGTTCCAGAAGAATCGGATTGATAACCGAGCCTTGCATTGTTTTGTAAACCACCGAGATTTTCAGATTATTCGACGACGCCGTAGAATCGCCCCGCGCAGGTATGCCGGTGAGGATGAGCCTTGCAAAGAGAATTCCCTTCCCTTTGTTTGATACCTTAAAGGTTCCCTTTTTTCCCACACTGACATCAACCTGCCGTGTAATTACAGGTTTTGAAGAAACGATTTCCTCCGGCGAACTGCCATCAGCTTTGAATGTAGCGTTAATGCCGCTATCGGCTGAGTTCCCTGCAAATTGCGTAATTGCAAGAAGGCAATATGCTGTTGTTTGCGTACTGTACCAAGCGGCGCTGCACATTGCCGCAGCGATCTCTTTCACGAGCGGCGCAGCTTTTGTACGCAAGTCAAGAAGCGTCAGCGTTTCCACGATCATCGCCTTGTCGCGAAGATCGGAACCGTAGGTATCGCCCATCTCACGGTATGGTTTTACGGCAGTTGAAGCCGTATTGATCAACTGCAAGGCAACTTCGCGCTTACCGGCAACCTGGTACGCAGCCGCCAATCGCCAGCGCGCGGCGAGGGAGAGCTCCTTTTTCTCAAGAAGTTTGTTCATTGCGCCCAACTCCGGTACTTTGGCAAGCGCAAGCGTGTAAAGCCGGTAAGCCTGAATCAATTCATCGTTGTTATAATTTGCATTGTAATTCCACGATACAGCCTTCTGTCGCTGGAACTCCTTCCATTGCGACAACAATCCCATTGGCAGCGTGAATCCCTTCTTCTCTGCCTCGAGAAGGAAATGACCGGCATAGCATGTTCCCCAGTCGTCGGCGTAAGAAGCTCCCTGCCAGTATCCGAAGCCGCCATTGGAGAGCTGGAACGAGCGCAGCCTGCCAATCGCCGCTGTGATGTTCCTTTCGGTTTCTCTCTTTTCATTGTCGCTGAGAGCGACCACAGTTGAGAGGAAAAGTTGCGGGAATACTGCGGATACTGTTTGTTCGATACATCCATAAGGATAACGAATCAGTTCATACAGCCGCTGGTCGAGGTTCATGGCAGGGATGGAGGATAGTTCAATAGTTCCACGATTAGTTCCTGCAATACCGGGCGCCTGGACGATAGCGTTCCAACTGCCACCCGGCTGAATCGCCTTTTCCTGCACGTTTGTGACCGGCAGGTTGGGATTGCGAACTCCGATTTCAATAGTATTTTCGGCTCTTTCATTACCCGAAGTGGCGACAATCTTTATCCGTGCAATGCCGGTCTTCTCCGCTACTTTCAGGTCAAAAACTGCCATCTGATCGCCGGGCGATGTGAATGTTAACTGTTTCGCGTTAGTCCCGGACAAGATGAAAAATTCATCGGGGATTACTTCCACTTTCACATTACGTATCTTTTTATCCATGGCGAATACGCTTACCGACATTCGCACCGATTCGCCGGGTCCGACAACTCTCGGAAGCGTTCCGAGTACCATCAGCGATTTCTTAACCGGCGCCGACTTTTCCGCGCAGCCATAAGCTCCATCCTGCCCTGCCACTACCATCACCCTCACCGATCCTATATATTCGGGCATGATGAATAATGTGGTGCGGCTCTGCCCTTTCTTTAATTCAAAAGGACCGAAATATTTCACCATAGCTTTGAAACGGTTTGCTTTCAGTCCGCCTTTTGCCAGTTCCTCCTGGTCGCCGCCGATGCTGAGAATTCGTTGCAAATCTCCGCTGAAAGCGCCCATTACATCATCGAATAGATCCCATGTCTTCACGCCGAGCGCCTCGCGGGCATAAAAAACAATCCATGGATCCGGAGTTTTAAAACGGGTAAGGTCGAGCAGCCCTTCATCCACCACGGCAAGGGTATAGGTCATTGCCTTTCCATCAGCCTCTTTCACGGTGATGGAAGTCTCTTTACCAGGCGAAAATTCGCTGCTCATGCTGATAACCGGTTTGAGGTGTGTTCCTGGATTTTCCACTTGAACCGCGATAACGCCATAAAGGCGGATAGGCAAATCGTTCTTTGTTTGCGCATGAGGCTGGATAAGAGTAACGTAAGCGTAACAGTTTGGCGCCATTGCTTCAGCGGCGTCGAAGTTTATATCTGTTGAGCCTTTTGTGGTTGGAACCCAGAATGACTTTATTACTGATGTTCCGGTTTCGATAGTTACCAGCGCCCTGCCGTCGGGTGAAGTTGGCAGAGTGAGTTTAACCTTCTCCCCTACCCTGTACTTTGGTTTGTCGGTTGTTAGCGTGAGCATTGCCGCTGCCTGCTTTTCGCCGCCCGGCATACGAAAATAGCCGGGCCAGTCAACATAAACTACCTTCCCTGCCGCATGACCGGAAGCACGGTCAGTCACCTTGATCAGGTAACGTCCCCAGGCGTCATGTTCAGTCTGAAAATTATATATGGCGCGCCCGTTGATGATCCGAATCGATGCGGAATCCACAGGGCGATTGTAAGCGATTGAAATGAAATCGGCGGATCCATGTTCCGAATCATCCCACCACCAGCGCCATTCGAGTTTATAAACTTCTACTTTCATTGAGCCTGATGAAACCGGATTTCCTTGTGCGTCAATGTTCAGCAGATCAATTGAATATTCTTTGTCTGTATAAAGAACCCGGTCGCCGCCGGTTGCCTGCGGAACTTTGAGCCCTGCGTAGGTTGCGTAAGGAAAATATGGGATTGTGAAGCGGTCAACGCTGAAATCGCCGCCATCTTCAAAAACAGTGGTTTCAAAGCTGGCTTTCAGCGCGCCAGGCGCAATGTTTGTGACATGGATTTTAGGTTGGATCATTGCCGCGCCATTTTCATCGAGCCGCCCGTCAAAAATGGTGATGTTCTCAGGCGCGAATCCTACCGTAGGATTGTCAAAAACGTATCCGGGGTAGTTTGTAAAAGCTGTGACTGACTTTGTGAGCGTGAGCGTCACGTTTGCTTTGAGGTTGCGCGCGGTGGCTCCGGTCAACCATGACGCCTGCAATACAGCCGGCGGAATTTTATCGCGGATCAGCCGGTCGGTTTTGAAATCAAAAAGTATCTTCAACCTGTTTGGTTTCACCGTTTCGATCTTCAATGTTTTCCGGAATTCGGCGTTGCCAACTGTCACCTTCGCCTGCCAGTTACCGGTGGGCGCATCCCACGAAGTGGCCGTTTTAAAATTGTAAAAACCGTTGACGGATGAACTCCTGACGATCCTGTTGATCATTTGCCCCGAAGGGTTGAATAAAGAGAGGGAAACCGGGTGATTTTTTGGCAATTGGTTTGTTTTATCTTCGAGGATGAATGACAGGAAGATTGAATCGCCGGGACGCCACACTCCGCGTTCGCCATAGATAAATCCCTTAAGTCCCTTCTGAACTGGTTCGCCGCTCACATCGAACATGCTTAGCGATAGCGACTTTCCATCGGCGAGTTTCAGGTAGCCGGATTGGGCGCCGTACCTCGCCACTACTACGAATGGCGGATGTTTTACGGGTATGACCGCAGCGCCTTCGCCATTAGTTTCTCCTTTCGCTATTGGTTGAAGTTGGAAATTGAAAAATTCAATACTTACTCCGGCAAGTGGTTTCGCTGTCAAAAGGTCGGTGATGAAGATATGCCAGTTGCCGTCGGAGCCTGATTTGGCAACCATTCCGAGGTCGGACGCCAGCACGTTCCGGCTAATGGTTCTATTGAAGAAATATGAGGCTTTGCAGGGATCTTCCCGCTCTTCCCAATGGAAATTACGCCAGCCGCCATCACGGTAATCATCGTCATAATAACTGCTGTACCATCCCCAGTCCTGTTCGTTTTCCTGCTCCGGGGCGCCCATTGCCACCATCCCGGGATCGTATTTTACCACCGTATCGGAACCGCTACATGGGTAAGTTGAATAAGCCTGTTTGAAACTAAGGATGATGGAATATATGGCGCCGGGTTCGGCTTTCATCAGTGTTGAGAGGTCAATAGAATAGCGGTTCCAGTTTCCGCGGTCGGCGACGCCGTTCAGCGGTATGGTTTTATTCAGCGCTATTCGTCCAACCCTTGCCAGCTCACTGTTTCCGGGAAGGTCGTTGACCTGAAGAAACTGGAGTATATTTTTTTCAAAGATGCGCACAACGCGGATGTTAACGGCGGAAAGGTTTACTGCTTCGAAAGGCAATAACATTCCGTTGGATGTGGGCATAATTACGCCATCGCCCACAAACCGTACATTAGGTCTTTTATCCGCGATTGTTACATTTATGGTAATTCTCTTACCAAGTTCCTTCTGATTGATATTCCGAATAGATGGCTCAAGGGTCAGACTTACTTTCCTGTCGTCGTTTTCCGGTAAATATATGCGTAAAATGTTGTCGTCAATAGCATAGCGCAGATTGTTGAATTTTCCCACTCTGAAAAGTCCATCGAGATTACGGTTTGCGTCGAGCGGGTCGGAAAACTGAACTGCTATGCAGGATTGTTCCCCGGATATATTCTGCGCCGATAGCGCCACAAAGTCGCCCAGCGCTGGGATTTCCACGTTCAGGTTGCCGGAACTTTCCGAATCAATGGGCGATCCGTCCCATGAAATCTTCACAGTTCCGGATGACTTTCCTCTCTTCACCGAATCAACCCGGAAAAGGTTTTCATTCTTCTTCCGGTCATGAGTCCATGAAATGGGAAGCGACTGACCATCCTGGGTAGCGGTTAGAACTGTTTCGACCTGCTGAAAATCGGTTTCATCGGAAGTGAAAAGTGTTCCGGCGATGTATTCCCGCGAAAGGTCTGAATGCGAATATGCCGTATGGTTATCCACCTTCACTTCGATTACCTGTTTCATTGTCCGGAACTGAAATTTCAGCGTACTCAGTGAATCAGGGACGGAAAGAAGTTTTGAAATGGCAAATTCCACAGTATAAAGCCGATCATGAGGAAGAGGTTCAACGGGATTGAAGGCGATGGTGCGGCAGTCAATCCAGGTGGCTTGCCCTTTGATTTCGGGTGTAAACTTGAATAAAGTTCCTTCAACCACTTTTCCAATAGCTGACGAATCGGCAAAATCCTCGGCAAGTCGCACCTTGATTGTACTGTGGGTTGAAACGACGCCGGAAGTGAATGCCTGGACATATTCCCTGAAAGCAGGATTTACCCTAAGCATAATTTCCTGCTTATTTCTTTCGCGGTGAGCGAGGTAAAGCAATGCGCCGCAGAACAGGATAATTGCAGCGATGGGGAGATACGGAATATTTTTTTTCATAAGCCTTGTAGATTTTTGTGGCAGTTTATCTTTTCAAAGATAATATTTTGAGTCCACATTGAAGATACTATTCTTTGGCAGGAAAAAAAATACGAACCAGGAAACAGTAAGACCCTAAGTTCGCGCTGAAATAATCCGGTAAAAAAAACCGATAGATTCACAAAGTCGTGAACCTATCGGTTTAGAGTATCGAGGATTAAATAATCGTTTAATACCTTTTTTTGAATCCGCCGGTGCGTGATTTATCGCCATAACCGCCGCCGCCGCCGCTACCGCCGCTGTTGCTTCCGCCGCCGCCGCGTGAAAAGTTGCCGCCGCCGGAGGATGGTTTGCGATCAGTTCTGGGCCTGGCTTCCGAAACGGTCATAACTTTACCGTCGAATTCGGCGTTGTTTAATTCTTCAATGGCTTTGGCTGCCTCTTCATCATTTTCCATTTCAACAAAGCCAAATCCTCTGGATCTCCCTGAGAAATTATCGGTGATAACTTTAGCTGACTTAACGGCTCCATACTCAGCAAATGCCTGTTTCAGATCCTCGTCATTGATCCTGAAACTCAAATTTGATACAAAAATGTTTTTCATGCGTTGTTTTATTAATTGATTAATGGTTGATTTGTGATTTTAAGTTTCAATCACTGAAAGAAACCGGGTACGAAACAACTGCTTAGAGGAGATAACGACTGAAAGGTTTGCCTTGTGGACTTATGAATACTCAAAAACTGGTGCAAAGATAGGTAAATTACCGGAGCTGACAATATTTTTTATGGAGCGGCAGCAAAGGGCTTTGTTCCATTTGTGCCGGCGAATCTAACGGTAGTTAATTTTAAATCAACATTATCCGGCGTTCCGTTATGTTTATAGCGATACCGCGTAATTCCTATTCCTGGTACGAAGTCTATAAGAGTTTCATCTGGTACTGTGGCATACCGTAGTGTAAACTGCTCAACAGGAGTTTTAAACTCCATTATTTTCAACGGAGTGGGATCAAAATTTGTTTTTTCAGTCACATACCATGCGTACATACTGTCGGGGCGGGTAAGCTGGAAAGTTTCGCCGAATGCAAACCCAGCCTCCAACGGGAGCTGAAGCATCAATTCCGACTCCTGCACAAGTCCGATAAGAGCATCGGCAGGATTTGAGAGGCGATTTTCGACAGAATCAACTCTGTTTTCTGCAATCCGGTAGTACCGATTATGACCCACCTGAATGATGCCCCACTCTGACGGTTCCCAGTCAACGCCTTCCAGCAGATCATCTGGAAAACCCTTAAGGATATACAACCGCATGGCGCCGCGTTCTATGAACCGTACAACAATAGTGGCTGACCTTTCCTGCCTTCCGTTGCAGACGCCGCCATAAACCCAAAGGTTACCATTTTCCAAAGGCCAGGCGTTTGTTGTCAGGTTTTTTCGATGATCCACCTCGCAGGCGCTAAGCGTAATGCCCGCGAAAAGAGCAAAAATTATATATCTTTTCATTTCAATGCTATTTAGTTTGCAAGGTACATTATAAAAACTGCTTATCTGCATAAAACAAGTTGATCGTTCTGAAGGCTCATTTACTCTTTTACATCTATAATCCTGTCATCCCTTCGGGATTCTGTTGCAAAACCAATCTTTTCAATCTATAATCATTTCATTCCTTCGGGATTAATTAAACAAGACTGATTGATAAAAAGGATGCCGAAGGCATCAAATATTTATAGAAACAATGGGAATGACAAATCTTCGCCCCCTTTGGGGTCGAACAGCTCTGGTATATCAAGTTCTATAAAGGTAAAATCCCTTCGGGATTTGGCAACAAATCAACATTTTATCTACTCGAAGTTTTTATAAACCCCGAAGGGGTGGATTGATTATAGAAATAATTGAAAGACCTGTTTTAAACCCCGAAGGGGTGATATTTTTGCGTATAATACCTGCTATATGCAAACGTATTAACGACTTGTTTTAAGCGGATAAGCTGTTTAAGGCAACCTAATGTAAAACCCCTATTTGTTTTTGTACCTTTGTCCGGTGGCATATTTCTCTATTTTATTGGATTTTTTATTATCCACTTCAAAATTAACCATTTATATTGAATATATGCAACTTTTTTATTCTATTATTTATTTGAATATCAGTTATTTAGTTATATATCATGTCAGAATAATGCATACGTCTCATAATCAAAGCCATGACTCCTGGTATATGTTAGATTGTAATGATTGTTTCCGAGCCGGAGGATGACAGTAAAAAACAATATGGAAAATCAATGACAGATAGTTTTATTGAATAGTACACTCACAACACCTACGCATAATGAAAATATCGATTATCACCATTACCTATAACAGCGAAAAAACTATCCGCGACACTATTGAATCGGTTTTGAACCAGTCGTACAAAAACATAGAATATATAGTAGTAGATGGTAAATCGAAAGATGGCACATGCGATATTATCCGGTCTTATGGCGTTCGCATCACACAGTTTGTTTCGGAAAAAGACAACGGACTGTATTATGCATTAAATAAGGGTATCGGGCTTGCGACAGGCGATGTGGTTGGTTTTTTACATTCCGACGACATTTTTGCTTCTACAGAAACCATCAAAATGATTGCCGAAGCCTTTACAAAATTCAAAGTTGATTCGGTTTATGGCGATTTAGTATATGTTGATCAGAACGACACTAATAAGATTATCCGTTTCTGGCGGTCCCGGAAATTCTCGCGCAGTCGTGCGCTAACCGGCTGGATGCCTCCTCATCCTACTTTTTATGTTAAACGCGAAGTCTATGTAAAATATGGCGGTTTCAACACGAGTTTCAGGATTTCTGCCGACTATGAATCAATCCTTCGTTTTCTGGTGAGGTTCAGAGTAACCACATTTTATATACCTTTGGTACTTATTCGTATGCGGGTTGGAGGTGAAAGCAATAAAAGCGTTAAAAATGTAATCCGGAAAAGCCTTGAAGACATTCGCGCCATGCAAATCAACGGTTTAATTTCATTCGCCGCGCTTTTTTACAAGAATGCTTCAAAGTTCAAACAATTCATGCCGCCTGAATGGGTAAATCGCCAAATATAAATCTTTGAAATTCGGATTATGATTATTGCTGATTCATTGCAGAAAATCTTTCAAACAGCCGGGAAAAACGAATATCTGTTTCTATCGGCAGCATTTGCAGGAAGCTTCATTATTTGCCTTGTCTTAATCCCCGTTATTATTAAATTATCAACCCGGTATAACCTGGTGGATAAACCCAATGAACGGAAAGTACATAAAGTTCCGATCAGTCGCCTCGGCGGGCTTGGGATTGTAACAGGATTGCTGTCAACCTCAGCATTGTGGTTTATTTATGGCGACAGCGCCCTCCTGTTTCATCTGCTAGCCGGTATCGTAATCCTTATGATTATCGGGATTGTTGACGATTTACGCGAATTGTCGCCAAAAGTCAAATTTCTGGGACAGATCATTGCAGCGATTTTCCTTGCACACGCAGGACTTCTGATTGATAATATGTTTGGCATTTTCGGGATTACACAATTGCATGTTGTAATCCAGTATCTGCTTACCCTCTTTATTGTTGCCGGGATCATTAACGCTTTTAACCTCATTGACGGGATTGACGGTCTTGCGGGAGGACTTGCGCTGCTTGACATGACAGTTTTTTTCTTCATCTTCTTACGCTCCGACGAATTAAGTTTTGTTTTTATTACCGCTTCAACCGCCGGAGCGTTACTGGCATTCCTTAAATACAATTACCATCCCGCCCGGATTTTCATGGGCGATACCGGGTCAATGAT
>JBAXRP010000173.1:0-9866 GCA_037131145.1 Bacteroidota bacterium | reverse complement strand
TGTTTATCAATTGCCACGACCTTAAGGTCGTGGCAATTCAAGTTGCTGATATACCGGGCTTTAGCCAAATTTTGATTTTTATACCCACTTTTCGGAGTGGACTCAATAATAAATTTTGAAAGATAATTTTCCTGCAATCAAACCTTCCTTTTATGAATATATTAATTGAAAAGGTAGCCACGTTAAAGAAACGCATTGTAGCCTCCGCTCATAAATGTAACCATTCACTACTTTTTTCCGACCGGCAATAATTTAGAATTTAACTAAATTATCCTTGTACGCTAATTTTACTTTTCTCTGTTAAACAAATAACAAAAGAAAATTCTACATTTGCATAAAATTTGTTAATTTATTCACAAGAATCGTATTTTGCACATAAAAAATTAATATTCACCAACTTAAAAAATGATTATATGAGTGAATGCAAATCATTAGTTCAGGAGTTGGCAAGTAAATATGGACATGAACGAGCCAGTTTACTTCCGATTTTACAGGGCGTTGTTTCCAGAAACAATTACCTGTCAGATACATGTATGACTGAAATTGCCAAGGAACTTGACCTTTCCGCAGCTCAGGTTTTCGGCACAGCCACATTTTATTCATTTCTTGATACTGAACCGCGTGGCGAATATGTTATCAGGGTTTGCAAAACCATTACCTGCGACATGCATGGCAAAAAGACCATCATCCAGACTCTTGAAGACATGCTGAAAATTAAAACCGGGGAGACAACGCCTAATAAAAAGTTCACGCTACTCGAAACCAACTGTCTCGGCTGGTGCCATGAAGGTCCGGCAATGCTGATCAACGATACGCCATACAGCGGACTTACAACCGAAAAGGTGCATGATATCATTAAAGAATACACTAATAAATAACATCCAAATAAAACAGGAGGAAAATTTATGTCAGAACAAACCCTTAAAAGAGTTGATTTAATCTTCGGGGAATACTCCAATGAAAAATATAAAATCCTTGCCAACACTCTTACGCGTCCCAACGAAGACATTTTAAAAGATATTCTGGATTCCGGTTTGCGCGGCAGAGGCGGCGCCGGTTTTCCGACCGCGATTAAATGGAAATATACAGCGGAAACACCGAGCGACGAGCGATATGTTATTTGTAATGCGGATGAAGGAGAACCAGGGACATTTAAAGACCGCGAGATTCTGCTTCGCGTTCCCCGCAAGGTTTTCTCAGGAATGGCAATTTGCGGTAAAGTAATTGGCGCAAAAAAGGGATACATGTACCTGCGCGGCGAATATCGTTTTATGCTTCCGGAACTGATGAAGGAGATGGATATTTACCATGAACATGCAAAACAACTGGGACTTGATTTTACTATTGAGATTCGGATGGGATCTGGCGCCTATATCTGCGGCGAAGAAAGCGCCTTGTTTGAGTCAATGGAAGGTAGCCGCGGAGAACCCCGCAACAAGCCCCCCTACCCTACCACCAGTGGTTTTATGAAAAAACCGACCGTTATCAACAACGTGGAAACTTTCGTGAATGTCATGATGATCATGCGTCTGGGTCCAGACCAGTATAAAAAACTTGGAACTACTGATTCGCGCGGTTCAAAAGTTTTCTCCGTTTCCGGCGATACGCCTATCCCAGGCATTTATGAGCTGGAACTCGGTATGCCCCTCGACCGTTTTGTAGATGAATTTGGCGATGGCGATACAAAGGCTGTTCAGGTTGGAGGCGCCTCTGGTTTCTGCGTGCCGCGGAAAAAGTTCAAAGACACTGTGATCGGTTTCGAAGGAGTGCCTACCGGCGGTTCTATGATGATCTTCAACAGTTCACGTTCAATGTACAATGTGCTTCATAACTATCTCGAGTTTTTTCAGGAAGAGTCTTGCGGACAGTGTACTCCATGCCGCGTTGGATGCCAGCAGTTGCTGAAAGGAATTGTCGCAGTGAAAAAAGGTGAAAAGAAAGCCGTATATCTTGACCAACTCATGAAGCTGAGCGAAAGCATGAAAATCACAGCCAAATGCGGACTTGGACAGTCTGTTGCCAACTCTTTTTCCTCAATTGTGAATAATTTCAAGGAAGAGATGATTTACTAAATCAGTATAAACACGAAAACACATCAAAAAGATATGGCTAAAAAAATCAATCTGACCATTGATGGTATAGATATTACCGTTGATGAGGGAATAACAATCCTCGATGCAGCCCGCCAATTGAATATTCATATTCCTACGCTTTGTTATCATGAAGACCTCTGTGTTGCCGGAAACTGCCGCGTGTGCGTGGTTGAGCAGGAAAAGGTAAGAAACCTTCCCGCTTCCTGTGCAACGCCGGTAGCAGAAGGTATGGTGATCCATACAAATAGTATGAAAGTTCGCATGGCAAGAAAACATATTGTTGAACTTCTTCTCTCCGAACACAACGCCGATTGTACGAAATGTTACAAAAACGGCAACTGCGAACTCCAGAGCCTGGCATCGCAAATGCTTACCGGCGACCATCTTTTCCTCGATCTTGTGGCTGGAAAAAATTACACGATTGACATGTTCAACACTGCAATCATCAAAGATGACAGCCGTTGCATCCGCTGTCAGCGCTGTGTGCGCACATGTGAAGAACTGCAAAGCGTTAGCGCCCTTGGCGTTGCTTACAAAGGCGATAAAATGAAGATTTCAACCTTTTTCGAACATTCTTTGTTTGAAGTGGTTTGCACCAACTGCGGTCAATGTGTGAACCGATGCCCCACCGGCGCTTTGATTGAACGAAATTACATTGATCAGGTTTGGGACGCAATTTATGACCCAAATAAACATGTAGTAGTTCAAACTGCTCCTGCTGTTCGCGTCGCCCTTGGTGAAGCGCTTGGATTACCTCATGGCAAGATTGTCACCGGAAAGATGGTTACAGCTCTTAAACGACTTGGCTTTAATTCAGTACTTGATACCGATTTCACTGCCGATCTCACAATTATTGAAGAAGGTAATGAATTGCTAACCCGCCTTAAAAGAGCCCTGGTTGATAAAGACCCTACGGTTTCCCTTCCAATGGCTACCTCCTGTTCGCCGGGTTGGATAAAGTTTATTGAACATACTTTCCCAGAATACCTGCCAAATCTCTCAACATGCAAATCTCCGCAACAGATGTTCGGCGCTCTTGCCAAAACCTACTACGCCCAGAAGCGTAAAATCAATCCGAAAGATATTGTTTCTGTTTCCGTTATGCCATGTACAGCTAAAAAATTTGAGGCAAACCGTCCGGAAATGCGCTCCAGTGGGTACAAAGATGTTGACTACGTTCTTACAACCCGTGAATTGGGTATCATGATCAAACAAGCCGGACTGGAATTTGAGGAGTTACCCGAAGAACAATTCGATAGCTTTATGGGAACCTCAACCGGCGCTGCAGTTATCTTCGGATCAACCGGCGGCGTTATGGAAGCGGCTCTACGCACAGCATATGAAATAGTTACGGGTCGCGAAGTTCCTTTCGAAGGACTGAACATCCTTCCTGTCCGCGGAACTGAAGGTGAAGTGCGCGAGGCAACCGTAAAAATTGAAAACGTAAAACCTGAATGGAGCTTTCTGGAAGGCGTAGAACTGAAATGCGCCGTAGCTAACGGTCTGGCTCACGCAAAAAACCTCATGCAAAACGTCAAAGACGGCAAGGTAAACTATCACTTTATTGAAGTGATGGCTTGCCCAGGCGGATGCCTTGGCGGAGGCGGTCAACCTATCCCGACAAATAAAGAGATTCGAGCAAAACGGAAAAGCGCCATCTACGAAGAGGATATGGGTATGCCAATCAGAAAATCACACGAAAATCCCGAAATCGCTGAAATATATAAAGAATTCCTTGTAAAACCCCTGGGTCATAAATCGCATGAATTGCTACATACGACCTACACACCTCGAAAGAGATACTAAAATTGCTACCACTGCGCAAAAAAGCTGTTCTGATTCCTCGGAACAGCTTTTTTTTAGCGCAGCAAATAGCAGGATTAAACTTCAAAAAACGATTGTCGGATAAATTCAAAATTTTCAATTAATTTTACAGTTAATAGATTTCGCACATTAATGGCTAACTTCTATTTAGAATAAACAACAGAATTGAATCATATATCATAAATCGTAAATTATGGAAATAAAAATTTTAGGTCCGGGTTGTGCCAAATGCAATACACTGGATAAACTCATCCATGAGGTGGTTGAGAAGAATGGTATTAACGCTACCATAATCAAAGTGGACGACATCATGGAAATCATGAAATACGGCGTCATGTCAACGCCCGCCCTCGTTGTTGATGGCAAGGTGGTAGTGAAAGGGCGCGTTCCTTCATCAGATGAAATCAAACAATTGTTAACCAAATAAAACCGTCATCATGAAAAGTACAATTAGCTTTTTGTTAATGTTATCAGTGGCAATAGGCGTAAATGCCTGCTCTGGCAGTTCATCATCTTCCCCAAACGCGCCGTCATCATTGGCGACTGGAAAAAAGGTAGAGGTTTTCTATTTCCACTTTACCCGACGTTGTATGACCTGCAACAATGTGGAAAAAGTTTCGAAAGAGGCTGTTGAAACTCAATTCGCCGCGCAGGTGAAAAATGGTGAGATTACTTTTAAAAGCGTCAATCTTGACGAAAAAGATGGCGAGGCGATTGGCGCAAAATATAAAATTGAAGGACAAACTCTTGTCGTAATCTCAGGCGATAAACGTGTTGAACTTACCGATAAGGGATTTTTGTATGCAAACGATAGCCCGGAGAAATTAAAGGCTGAGATAAAGAAGGCTGTGGAAAGTCTCCTGAAATAGCGAAGTATTGAAATATCGAAATAGTGAAATTTATGCATTACTTACAGACAATTCTTGAAAACTCACAATACGCGGCGTTAACAGCGTTTATTCTGGGATTGATGACGGCAATCAGTCCGTGTCCGCTGGCAACAAATATCTCTGCCATTGGGTTTATCAGCCGCGATATTGAAAACCGGCGACGCGTTTTTATCAAGGGATTGGTTTATACCCTTGGTCGTGCGATTTCCTATACCGGTTTGGGGGTAATTCTGTTTTTTGGCGCCAGTAAAATGCACGTTACAATGCTCTTCCAGGGATGGGGTGAAAAACTTCTGGGACCGTTGCTAATCCTCATAGGACTATTAATGCTCGACTTTATCAATTTAAAATTTCCCGGTTTTTCCGCTCTTACTGAAAAAATTGGAGAACGCAGTAAACGCAGCTACTGGGGAACGTTGCTGCTGGGAATGGTCTTTGCTATGGCATTCTGTCCATATAGCGGAGTACTCTATTTCGCTATGCTGATCCCCATTACGATAACCAGCGCCACCGGCTTGTATTTGCCGGTCGTTTTTGCCATTGCAACCGGGTTGCCGGTAATCATTTTTGCCTGGCTACTCGCTTATGCCGTTGGCAATGTTGGAAAACTCTATAACAGCATCAAAATATTTGAGTTGTGGTTCCGTAGAGTGGTAGCAGTTTTGTTTATCCTGGTTGGCGTCTATTACATTGTTCTATTTTTCCTATAACCATGGACGCATTGTTCGGGAATACCGGGTTTTTCAGTGGCGATGTTTTTAACCTCACGCCAAAACAGGCATTTGCCTTATGTCAGAAAGGCGCTGTAATCATTGACGTTCGTGAGGAGGCGCTGAGCCGGTTTAAGATGTTCGGCGTTCCGGAGGTGATTTATTGTCCTTTCAGTATGCTTGAAAAGACTTATCAACATTTGCCGTATGATAAACCAATGATTTTTGCCGATGCAGCCGGACTTCACAGCAAGGAAGCGGTAAAGCTACTTATGGAGAAAGGACTTGTGGACAGAATAGCCAACCTTGCCGGAGGTCTGGTGGAATGGGAACGTGATGAAATGCCCTTAATCATTGACAATAGTGAAAAGTTATCAGGATCATGCATGTGCCAGTTAAGACCAGGAAATGAAAAAAAATAGTTCTCACGGATTTTCGCAGAAAAATATTTTCAAAGATGTTATCCGACGTTTTTATCCGCGTTAATCTGCTAAAATCCTCGAAAAACAGTGAAATAAAATATGTGAATTTTCACTATTGGCTAAAATTTCAAAATCACCTAACATAAAAATTCATGATTACAAAGTACAAAAACGAAATAATTGTCGCAATATTTATCATATTATTGACAATGACTTTTTTTTATCTGTATGGTATTGTGCTTCCTTTCATTATCGGATTATTACTGGCATTCAAATGTCAGCCGGTTATTACATTCATTCAGAAATTTGTCAGGAATAAAAATTTGGCAACTTCTCTTTTTCTTATTGGTATTACCAGCTTTTTGCTGCTGATTTTTTTGTTTTTTGCAGTTTATATCAACAAAGATTTCAACCGCTTACAAAATAGTTTCCACATATTGAAAACTCAAAATAAAGATAAATTAGATTATGCCGGGCAAAAAATAAAAAATTATTTAGAAAAGTTTTACGATGTTGACGAGGTAAAAACGAAACTAAAAATAAAGGCTGATTCACTTAAAACAAGTTTGACAAGTTCCGGTGAAACAGGAATTGATACCAAAGCAATTGAAGATGCATTTAACAAAATTGCTTCCGTTTTCACAGATAATTCAAAAAATGAACCGGATGAAAAATCAAAATTCACCATTTCGTTCATTGCGTTAACATCAATTGCTTACTTTTTGCTTATTCTGTTTAATATCGAATACTTTGACGCCTGGCGAAAAAGATATTTTGGAGGCAAGGTTGACTCTAAGTTCCAACTTATTATCAACGATTTTAATCAAAGTTTTATTAAATATTTTTCGTTGAGGACAAAAATTGTTTTACTACTTTCAATCATTTATCTTACAGCGTTTATCATTTTAAATCTACCCGGATTTATACTTTTTACGATTCTAATTGTTTTACTTTCCTACATTCCATATTTTCAATACATAGCGCTTATTCCAATTTCTATTTCCTGTTTGGCGCTTTCAACTGAAGGCGCTCATGGTTTCTTGTTTTATTATGCTATTGTAACCGGTGTGTTTGTATTCGCCAGTTTGGTAGAAGAAACTGTATTAAACCCATTCATTATGGAGAAAAATATTGGAATGAATCCGGTAATTATGGTTTTGGCAATTAGTGTATGGAGTTATTTATTGGGTATTCAGGGAATTCTAATCGGAATTCCACTTACAAGTTTAATCATCATTTATGTGAAACGATACTTTTTAGAATCATATCTAAAATTGAATGAATGACCCTGTTTAAAGGGTATTCCCAGCCACCATGCCGGCGGGGCGGCATGCTCGATTGGGCGGTGGCAGTCGTTTAAATTGTTAAAATCTTTGATAGACATCAGTATCCACCCCACCAACCCCATTCTTGATTATCACGGCAACTGTTAACCGCAATTCCTGTACAAAGGTTACCGCCTTACCCCAAAACCGTGAAAACCGATATGATTCTCACTTTTCGGTTTAACAATTATAAAACTAACTTTACAAACTGGATTATAAGTTAAAGTACCGAAAAAACCAATGACCAAAAAACAACTCGAAGACTACCTCTGGGGCGCCGCCAACATCCTCCGCGGAATGATTGATGCCGCTGATTTCAAGCAATATATATTTCCATTACTCTTTTTCAAACGCGTAAGCGATCTGTGGGATGAAGAATTTCAAATCGCGCTGGAAGAGAGTGGCAACGATTTGAGCTACGCCTCCTTCGCCGAAAACCATCGCTTCCAGATCCCCGAAGGTTGCCATTGGGAAGATATCCGGAAGAAAACCATAGATGTGGGCGCAGCGCTGCAAAATGCCCTGAATGGCATTGAGAAAGCCAACTTTGAGATGCTGCACGATGTTTTTGGCGATGCCCAGTGGACAAATAAACGCCGTATGAGCGACGAAAAAATGCTCGACCTGATTGAGCATTTCAGCAGGATGAAACTCTCCGTGGCCGAAGTACCCCACGACATTATGGGCGAAGGATATGAATACCTGATCAAGAAATTTGCCGACGACAGCGGCCATACGGCTGCCGAGTTTTACACCAACCGCACCGTGGTGAAGCTGATGACGCAGATCACCGATCCCCAGCCGGGAGAGAGTATTTATGATCCTACATGCGGAAGTGGGGGAATATTATTGAGCAGCGCCCTCCATGTAAAGGAGCAGGGAAAGGAATACCGGACACTGAAACTCTACGGACAGGAGCTCAACCTGATCACCTCGGCCATTGCCCGCATCAACATGTTCATGCACAATGTGGATGAGTTCCTGATCGTGCAGGGCGATACCCTCGACAGCCCCCAGATTCTCGAAAATGATGAATTGAAGCAGTTCGACGTCATCATGGCAAATCCACCCTACAGCGTAAAAAAGTGGAGCCAGCAAAA
Organism: Bacteroidota bacterium; assembly: GCA_037131145.1. GTDB lineage: Bacteria > Bacteroidota > Bacteroidia > Bacteroidales > FEN-979 > CAIVAT01. The sequence continues at coordinate 1,502 of JBAXRP010000173.1, read as the reverse complement.
GTGGATGAACGATCCCTTTGGCAGGAATATTTGGGGAACCCCGCCACAGGGTTGCGCCGATTACGCTTTCCAGCAGCACATCATGAAAAGCCTGAACCCCGAAACCGGTCGTTGCGTGGTTTTGTGGCCCCATGGGGTTTTGTTCCGCGATGCCGAAAGCGATATCCGCAAACGGATGATCGAAGAGGATTACGTGGATGCAGTGATCGGGCTTGGCAAAAACCTCTTTTACAACAGTAGCATGGAGAGTTGTTTGCTGGTGTGCCGGATGAAAAAAACTGTGGAAAGGAAAGGAAAAATCATCTTTATTGATGCCAAAGAAGAACTGCGGATTGAGCGCACGAATGCATGGCTGGAACCACATCACATTAAAAAAATCAGTGATGCCTATTGGAGTTTTGCCGATGTGGATGGTTTTTCCAAAGTGATGACAAACGATAAAGTATTGGAAAACAACGGCAACCTGAGTTTGCAATTGTACGTAAAACAAGCTGCCAGCGTGAATGAGCACGATACCGAAGATTTGATTGACCGAATTAAAAACGGGCAACAGGCGATCAATGCTTCGCTGGAAAACCTTTTTACTCAACTTATAAATATTGGAATTGTGCCATGAACGAATTGATGGGGAAGGATAGGCTCTATGCTAACATTGCCGGACTTTTACTGGCAGCCAGACAAAGTGTGGTTCATTCCGTGAACCAAACGATTGTTTACACCTATTCCGAAATCGGCAGGATGATCGTGGAGGAGGAGCAACAGGGGAAAGAGCGGGCTGCCTATGGGCAGCAGATTTTGAAGGAGCTTTCCAAAAAGCTGATAAGGGAATTTGGCAAAGGGTTTTCAGTGCAGAACCTTGAGAATATGAGGAAATTCTTTCTTCTATACAGCCCAGACTCAAAATCCCAATCACCGATTAGGATTTCTGAAAAGCCCAATAACGCCTTAAGCTGGACACATTATCTGATACTGATTCGTATTGAAAATCCGGATGAAAGAAGTTTTTATGAAATAGAAGCGCTCAATAATAACTGGAGTGTTCGGGAACTTCAGCGCCAGTTCAACAGCGCTTTATACGAACGACTCGCTTTAAGCAGAGACAAAGAGGGAATAAAGCAGCTTGCACAGGCAGGACAGATCATTGAAAAGCCGACCGACATCCTCAAAGATCCCTACATTCTCGAATTCCTCGATTTACCCGAACCACACCAATATTCCGAAAGTGAACTGGAGCAGGCGCTGATTGACAAACTTGAGCATTTCCTCCTCGAACTCGGGAAAGGATTTACCTTCGTTGGCAGGCAGGTTCGGTTAACCTTTGATGATCAGCATTTCAGGGTTGACCTCGTTTTCTTTAACCGTATCCTGCGGTGTTTCGTGGTTATTGATTTGAAAATAGGAAAGCTCACCCACCAGGATATCGGGCAGATGCAGATGTATGTCAATTACCACGACCGCTTTGTTCGCCTTCCCGATGAAAACAAAACCATCGGCATCATCCT
>JBAXRP010000172.1:0-9890 GCA_037131145.1 Bacteroidota bacterium | reverse complement strand
CTTACCAACTTACCAGCTTACCAGCTTACCAACTTACCAACTTACCAACTTACCAACTTACCAGCTTAATAAAGAGTACAATTCATGAAGATTTCTGGATTTACCTTTGTTCGGAATGCGATCAAATTTGATTATCCGGTAGTGGAGGCTATCCTGTCGGTTATTCCATTGTGTGACGAGTTTATTGTGGCAGTTGGAAATTCTGAGGATGGCACGAGGGACCTTGTTCAATCAATTGGCGATTCGCGAATAAAAATCCTCGATACAATATGGGACGATTCACTTCGCGAAGGCGGGCAGGTACTGGCGCTGGAAACCGATAAGGCATTTGATTCCGTTTCGTCAGAATCCACCTGGGCTTTTTATATTCAGGCGGATGAGATACTTCATGAAAAATATATCGGGCAGGTCAGAAAGGCATTGCAAACTCATGCTGGCAATATAAGTGTGGAAGGACTGGCGTTCGATTATCTGCATTTCTACGGATCATACAATTATGTTGGCGATTCAAGGGATTGGTATCGTCGCGAAGTTCGCGTTATACGGAATGATAAATCAATCCGCTCGTATCTTGATGCGCAGGGATTCAGAAAAAAAGGACGCAAATTGACTGTGGCGCCAGCAAATGCAACAATTTATCACTATGGTTGGGTTAAACCTCCGGAGAAACAACAGGTAAAGCAGCAAAATTTTCACCGTTACTGGCACTCCGATAAATGGATGGCAAAGGAGGTTCCGAAAACTGCTGAGTTTGATTATTCCGGCGTTGATTCACTGGCTTATTTTACCGGAACTCAACCTGTGGTAATGCAGGAAAGGATCATTCGGAAAAACTGGAAATTTGAACGCGATCCAAAAAAAAACAAACTTTCGCCAATCAACAGGTTACTTCGTTTTATTGAGAAACTTACCGGGTGGCGAGCGGGAGAATATAAAAACTACAGGATTTTCAGGCGGTAAAAAAAAATCATTTTTTCCAGCGATTCCTGGTAACGGTTGAATTGTCGCTGGAGGTTTTTTCTTTTCAGGTCAATGTAAATATTACCCACGGCTTTTACCGTCGCCATCGCCGTTGGATAAACCATCCTGAAATTTCAAATATTTAGCAGCTTTATTCAATTCCTTGTATAGTTGAATCCCTTCTTTTGCCAGTCGCTCCAGCCTGTCGTTCGTTACATTTCCATCAGCAAGAGTTTTCAATACCTGATTCCGCTTATTTTTCCAGTTTCTTATCTGATCTATCAACGTCAGTTCCAGATTGGCATTCAGCGCCGGAAAAGCTAAAGAAACATGCAACTGTTTGAGCCTCCTGATTGATTGTTCAAAGGTAGGAACATACCCCTGATCCTGTGGTTCCAGTTTTTCGCGAATTTTTCCGATCTTTCGTTCTAAAATAGAGGATAGTATCCATGACGCCTCAAGGTAAAATTCATGTTTTATCGCCAGATCGGCTTTTTCGACTAACTTTTTGGCGCTTGCTTTTTCCTTTTCGATTTTATTCTTTTTGGTTTTCATAACGATCTTTTTTTGGGTTGATGATCCGGTTGATTCTGTAAAGGTAAAGCAGTTGGTTGGAAAAACAAAATTCAGTTATTTTAAGATGATGAATGTTAGGGAACTATTAAATATATACGAACATCTTGCTTTGGTGCAAACACAATCCCGATAGCTTTATATTCATCTCATAATGTGTATTATATATCTGAGAAACTTCAGATTAACATTAATTTAATATCTGTTTTTAAAATTTAGTTGTAATTTTGCCGCCGATTAATTTTAAAATTAAAACTATGAGCATCGAAAAGAAGCTATTAAAAGCAAAACCTGTTTGTAAAGTAAAATTCTCTCTATCAGGAGAACAATATAATTCAGTTACATCCATTCTCCTCGTGGGTGATTTTAATCATTGGCAAATCGGGGAAACTCCTTTAAAGAAGGCTAAGACCGGAGTATGGTCGGTTACCCTTGATCTCGAAACGGGAAAAGATTACCAATTCCGTTATCTCGCCGACGGCGTCAATTGGGAAAATGATCCCGAAGCCGATAAATTTGTCCCAAGCGGACTTGACTCTGAAAATTCCGTGTTGAGCCTTTAAAGGCTCAACACAGAATTTTTTCGCCTATTTTTCCAGCCGCTCCTTTATTCCCCGCATTATTTTCAACGGCGTATCGGTGATCACCATATTGTAAATCCAGTCGGGAACGCTGCCCGCCGGGTCAACATATCCTTCGAGGGTGACATGTACCACCCCGCGATTGGTAGGTTCCATGATCCATTTCTGCCAGTATTCGGTGATTCGCACCAGCCCCGGTCGCTCTGGAATAACATCGAGTAACGGCTTTGAAAGTATTGTCCTGACGCCTGTTTCCGGATCTGTTGAAATCAAAGCATCTACACACAAATCACGGTCAGTAACCGGCCATGGGGAATTATAAACCAGGTAGTATTGCGATCTTTTCTCCTTTTCATAATATAAAACCCTGATCTCCCGGAGGTTTTTATCCCACCAGTCGAGGTTTTTTACATTCCCGATCAGGTCGCACACCTTCTCCATCGAAGCGCAAATATCTGTAACGCCTTTGAATGACTTCAATGAATTTCCAGGTTCCTTCTTTGTGTAAATTCGGATGCCGTCTTTTTCTTTGATGAAGTTCCAGTCCTGACCAAAAACATCATCCGGTAAGCCAGGTATTCCTATGAAAATCAGAAAAAACAAAAAAATTCTTAAAATCATCTACAGGTTTTTTTTGCAAAGTAACGTTTTTCCGGTCAAAAAATATTCAAAAAGAAAAATCAACTTACATACAAAAATTTCCCACAGTTAGGATGCTTATACAATTTTCCACTTCAGGATTGACGACCTTCTTCATGAAGAATTCAGAATACCGTTGACCAAAATGGCAAATAAGATCATAAGAATTGCCGAATATCCCGTAAAATTGTTTTGATATTTTTTCGTTATCATCTTACTAAATCAAATCCAAATGGCTTCAACATATATCTCAGGAAATATCTATCATGGATTTTTATTAGCCGAACAACGTTTTATAAGGGAAATCAATGCTGAATGTCTTCAGTTCAACCATTTAAAAAGCGGAGCGCGGTTACTGAAAATAATATCGGACGACGCAAATAAAACCTTTTCCATCGGTTTCAAAACTTTCCCGGAATCTGACAGTGGAGCGCCTCACATCATGGAACACTCTGTACTCAACGGGTCAAAGAGTTTCCCGGTGAAAAGTCCGTTTGATGTGCTGATAAAAGGTTCGCTCAGCACTTTTCTGAATGCTTTTACTTCCAAGGATTTTACAATGTATCCCGTTGCAAGCATGAACGACCGAGACTATTTCAACCTCATGCACGTTTACCTCGATGCAGTATTCAATCCCCTGATATACGACGACCCCCGCATTCTGAAACAGGAGGGATGGCATTATGAACTTACCGGATTAGACGAACCTTTGCGCTATACCGGCGTGGTTTATAATGAGATGAAGGGTTCTTTTTCAAACCCCCAGCGCGAACTGTGGTATCAGGTTTTCCGGCATCTTTTTCCGGATAATGCTTACGGACATGAGTCTGGAGGAACGCCCTCGGCAATCCCCACCTTGACAATATCTGAGTTTCTGCAATTCCATCAAAAGTATTATCATCCCGAAAACAGTTACATTTTCCTTTATGGCAATGCCGATCTTGATAAAGAACTGGCATTCATTGATAATTCGTACCTTGAAAAGTTTGAAAAGACCGGAAACGTCATCACTATTGAAGATCAGCCTGCGTTTAATTCAATGCGCGATGTAACGGAGTATTATCAGTTTCTTGGCGAAGCGGAAGCTGCCAATCAAACCTTTCTGACCTACAACTTTGTTGCAGGGCAAAATACCGATCTCGCGCTGACGCTCGCGCTCGATGTTCTTTGCGAAGTATTGGTTAACCAGGAATCTGCTCCGCTGCGGCTTGCTCTTGCCGCTGAAGGTATTGGTCAGGATGTTTCGGCGTCATCGTCAAACTTCAAACAACATGCAGTTCAGATTGCAGCTATAAATGCCAATCCAGGCGAGAAAAAAAAGTTCCTTGAAGTAATCGTTGATACACTGCGAAAGGTTGTTTCTGAAGGTTTAAATAAAGAAGAGATTGAAGGCGTTATCAACAGGATAGAATTTCGCCTCCGCGAAGGCGACGATGCGCAGAAAGGGCTTACCTACCTGAATATGGCGCTGCCGGGATGGTTCTTTGCCAATGATCCTTTCACCGGTCTTGAATATGAAAAACCACTCGCTGAGGTTAAAAAAGCTCTTACAACCGATTACCTCGAAACTATAATACGGAAGTATTTTCTTGATAATCCGCATACCCTCCTACTCTCTCTCGAACCTTCAATTACACTCGAAAAAGAGCGTAACGACGCCATGGAAGAGGCGCTTCAGAAGTATAAAGCAACTCTTACGACCGGCGATCTTGAAGACCTGGAAATTGAAACCAATCAACTTATTGAATACCAGCAGCGGGAAGACACTCATGAGGCGCTTGCTTCCATTCCCATGCTTGAAATCGGCGACATCTCCACTAAAGCGTCATTCTATCCCGTTGATCAGCAGGTTATAACCGGTATTCCGGCGCTGACGTATGAACAATTTACCAACGATGTGGTTTACGTAAACCTGCTGTTTAACATGCAGGTAGTTCCGCAGGAGCTAATTCCTTACGTCTCCTTGCTCTCAATTTTGATTGGCGCCATGAATACGAAAAATTACTCTTTCGGGGAATTGAATAAATTACTTAATATCCATACCGGTGGTTTTTTTACTTCTCCGCGCATATATCTGATAAAGTCGAATGACGATCAAATTCTGCCAAAATTTGTAGTCTCATCCAAAGCGATGAACCATAAGGTTGGAAAACTTTTTGAACTGGCGGGAGAAATCCTCACCAATACCATTTATGATGATCAGGAGCGTTTAAAGACTGTGCTGATGCGACACCATTCGCAACTCGATTCTCAGATGAAGGGAAACGGTTTTCAGGTGGCAGGCAGTCGGTTTGCTTCCTACATCTCAAACCAGGGTATGTTGAGGGAGGTTTCCGGCGGACTAACCTATTATTGGTTTGTGACCGACCTTCTGCGGAATTTTGACGCCATATATCCTAAAATATGCGATAATCTTAAACTTGTTTCTTCATTGCTTTTCAACTGGAATAACTTACAAGCCACTATTTCGGGAACAAAAAAAGACCAGGCTGCATTCTCCATTGGGCTCGATCAACTCGCGAGGCAATTACCATACGGAAGTTCATCTCTGGAAAAGTGGGATTTCAGCGTCGGGAATATCAATGAAGGTATAATGGCTGCTTCAAACGTTCAATATGTTATTAAAGGGTATAATTTCAAAAAGCTGGGTTACAAGTGGAATGGAAAAATGCGCGTGTTGAAACAGATTTTGTCAACCGACTGGCTGCAAACAAGGATCCGTGTGATTGGAGGGGCTTATGGCGGTTTTTGCACAGTTTCGCCAAATGGAAATTTGATTTTCAATTCCTATCGCGATCCAAACCTGAAAGCCACGATTGATAATTTTAACGAAACTGCTGAATATTTATCTTCATTTTCGGCTGATACACAATCAATGACCCGTTATATAATCGGCGTAATTGCCGAAATGGATGCACCGCTCACTCCTTCCCAAAAAGGCGATCAGGCAATAACCCTTTTCCTGAGCCAGCGTACTGCGGAAGATATGCAACTGGACCGCGATGCTGTTTTATCAACAACACGAGAAGATATTTGCGGGTTTAAGCAAATGGTGGCTGATGTGTTAAACCAGAATATTCTATGTGTTTACGGAAATTCCGACAAGATTACAACTGACCAATCCTTGTTTAATTCTCTTGTAAAAATTGATCGTTCCGACCACCCTGACGAGGTTTAAGTATTCTGACCGGGTGAAAGTCTATTTTATACAACGCACCGTCAAGCCAACCTCCTTGTTGTCATTGTAAGCGCTGCAATAGTCGCTTTTGAAGTAAAGACTCCATGCATCAGCAACGCCGTTCTGCGAACTGCTCCAGTACGCTCCTTCCGCGCCGCGGGCAAGTATAGAACCGTCGCTGCCCGACAGGTATCCTGCGGCGTGCAACTTTAATGGAGAATTCCAGGGTCCGTTCCAGTCTGACCATCCACCTGTTTCATCCACATTATTCCACTCCGAAAAAACAGGAAGACGCCAGCCACTGCCAAGCTCAAGGGAACATGGGTCGTTGGCGGCAGTCCAGTCTGAATATTCGCTGATGTTGGTTATCCAAACAGTATTGGGTGTTCGGATTCCTCCACTATGTTTGTACCCCTGTTTTCTGTTAAATTGCCAATACCAGCCTGCCGACGCTTCTGTACCATCAAATTTGCTCAATGCCTGCCGGTCGGAGCCAAGGTTACTCGTTATCCAGCATTTCAAAAGTTCACCGGGGATATTTGTAACAGTACCATAAGTTACCGTTTTATTTACCGGCGCTACGTTTCCTGCAACATGAGTAATTGTGATGGAAGTACCGCATGGAGAACAAAGCGATGTTGATTGTATCAGGGAGACATTGGAAGAATGTCCACAGTTATTATATGCCCATACATACCTTGCATATATAGTGTTACAGGCGAGATTGGTTTCAGTTTTTGTGGTAGCGGAGCCCATGTCAGTCGCTGTTGTGTAATTATTGACGATGTTCCATTTATAGCCGGTAACGCCTGGAACAGTATTCCAGTTCCAGATAATCTGGGTTTGTGATGACTGATGGGTTCCTGCTGTGGGGGATGCAGGCAAATTTGTATTTATCTGGCGCCACGATAATCCATTATAAAACTCAATATTATTTGCCGACGTATTATAAATGACAAGTCCTGTAACAGGAAGTAAAGCGTCGCGTTGTGAACTTGTAAGCTTCGGCATTAAAACGCCCTTATCCAATGACGATACTTCCATAATAGCAGAATGGTGAGGAGAAGATCCATCGGTTTTGATTGCCACTCCAACGGAAGCCTGGCTACCACCGGCGCCTGCAATTCCAGTGGAAATTGCGCAAAGCGATATCCATTGAACTCCATTGTAAAAATTCACCATGTTAGTAACTGTATCATAAATGAGTAATCCTGCAGCCGGCGTAAGGACAAAATCAGGCGTTGTTCTTGGTATCAAAATACCCCTGGATGGATTATTGATATCGAGCATTGCGGAATTTTCAGGAGATACGCCGGACGCAGCATTTATTGAAACGCCGCCTCCCGGATTATTTGTTCCAACCGTTGAAGTAATGAAGGTTGTTTCTGTTTGAAACCAGAAACTGCCGTTATAATAGTTGAACTGATTTGTTGACGTGTTGTATATTAAAAGACCTTTAGCAGGCGATGGTATCAAATCACGGTTCGATATTGAAATCCGTGGGATTAACAACCCACGATTCGTAGCTTTTATATCAAGTATCGCCGAAGGGTCAGGCTCGCTGCCATCTGAGTTAATCGCAACCTGAATAGAATTTTGGTAGCCAACATTGCAGATATGGATTCTCCATGTGGTATGATCGCTGTGATTGATTACTCCGTCGCCATTCAAATCAACTGCGGCAGGGTTTTTCCATAGTTCGAGAAATGATTCGGTGGAATCTGCGTCGTTATCGTCTTCAAGTTGATCGGGAATACCATCGCCGTCCTGAAAGCCGTTATTATCTGTGGTCCATAAAGCCGGAGATGTAATGTTGTGAACCCGTTTAAATTCGCGGAGCGCTCTCCAGAGCGCATGGACGCATGAATCCGCATGTTTTTTTGCCCGCATATAGGCGTCGTATGCAAATTCATGTTCGGAGTGATAGGTCAACCCGCAATAGGGATCGCTCTCAGGGTGACCACGGATGGTATCTGTCGCCATACACTCCTCATGGGAGTAAGAATCTGCAAGCGAATGAAGAAAAATTGCAAAAGCCTGAATAGAATTTGGCTGTACAAGCTGATACGCCGAACTGCCAGCATCTTCATACTTAACAGCCACTGGCGTAAGGTCATCCGGTAAACCCGGCTGACCGCCATTGTATAGCGCCCAATTCATAATAGATTTAAGGTTATAGGACATGGGAACGCGCCAAAAATGAGGCGGTCCGGTGAAATGTGCGGTGTCAGTTGGCTCAGGGTAGGCGATCCCCCATACCATTTTCCCTGTAAGCGAATCTGCTGAATCGCGAAAAGGAAAATGCCAGTATTGGGCAGTAAATTCATGTTGGGAATTGTTATTGAGCCCCCCCCTTTCTGTGCCTGCAAGACTTTCAGTCCAATTTGGGAAAGTGTCGGGAATACTCGTACTGTTCAACGAAAAACCATAAGGATAATTTGGTTTGGGATTAATCTGATCTACCAATGCGCAGAACCTTGCAATGATTTCTGCGGTATCTGACGACAGCCCTATTTTAAGCGCCAAAAATTTTGTAAGATCATAATGAACAGAGCTGTGCACTTGGCCCAAAGAATGTGCTGTAACAGCCGGGCCCAGGCTATCTGTCTTTTCTTCGTTCCATGGCGATACGGAGACAGGGCTATTAACCAACGACAGGATAAGTAGCGACAGAGGCAATAAGATCACTATTTTCTTAATCATAAGTTAAAATTTAAGATTATTAATATTTATGGTTTACCGAAGGAACTGCCCCGAAAAAAAATTCACTTACCAATAGTTGAAATGGAGTCCAAGATTTCACTCGCTGTTATTGAATTATCAAAAGTAATGCAATGATAAGTCAATAGCAAAAACTACATTACAGTTTTTAAACCTTCGGCAATTATTTTCCCACCAACGGGACTCCGAAACAGACAAACGACATATTTCTCGTCCCTCGTCCCTCGTAAATTTTCTCTATCTTTGCCCCCTTCAAATCATCAAAAGGGGTATTAGCTCAGATGGCCAGAGCGCTGCGTTCGCAATGCAGAAGTCACCGGTTCGACTCCGGTATACTCCACTTGATACAATTTTACATCCGCGTCACCATCAAACGCAAACATAAAGATTATTCTTTGGGCGTTTCCGTTCCGGAACGTGGTAAATATTGGGATGATGTAAAGAAACGCGTGAAACGGTGTTCATTCGTCAACATGATCGAAATAAACAACAAAATCGAAGATACCTTGGAACGCAAAGAGGGAACGCGGGAAAGACTTTCCATCAATGAAGCGAACCGGCTGGAGGCAATATTGTCCGAAGGCATGGCAACCGGTTATTAGTCCAATGCCCTGAAGTGTTTCCTCTTCGCCGTTTATACCGGGCTACGGTATTCCTATGTAAAGAACCTGCGGTTTTCCGATATTATAACCGAAACCATTGATGGGAGAGAGACCTCCATCATAAAAATCAAAATGCAGAAGACCATTGAACCAGTGAGCATCCCTTGATACCACAGGCATTAGAATTATTGCCAACGAAGGCTTTCAAAGAGCAGAAAGTTTTAAGGCTTCCAACAGACCAGGCGATCAACCGCTATCTGAAGGAACTGGCAGGGATCAAAAAGAATTTAACCTACCACGTAGCGAGGCATACATTTGCCACAATTTCAATAAGTATCGGGGTTGACATTTATACTGTTTCCAAAATGTTGGGGCATACCGATTTGAAAACAACGTAAATATACGGGAAAGCGCTGAATGAGGTGAAGGTACAGGAAACGGGATTGTGGGAGAAAGTTTAACAAATTTTTGGCAATTGCATTGTACTTTCCCTGGAACATGGATGCAATTATTGATTATATGTTGACACTGAGTTTTAAATGCCCTCCAAGACCTTCGCGGATTATTCTCATTAAAGTAGAAAGTCGAATATCAGAAGCGTCATTTTCAATACGTGATATATACGTCTTTGTGGTT
>JBAXRP010000171.1:0-9914 GCA_037131145.1 Bacteroidota bacterium | reverse complement strand
CTTCGGGATTCTGTTGCAACGCCAATCTTTTCAATCTATAATCATGTCATCCCTTTGGGATTTGGCAACCAATCAACATTTTATCAAATGAAATTTTTGCAATCCCGAAGGGGTGACATGATTATAGAAAGTATTGAAAGACCCGTTTTAAACCCCGAAGGGGCGAAATTATTCTTCATCATACATGCTATATTCAAACGTATTCAAAACTTGACCAAAGTAGATAGCAGTTTTATATATTCTTCAATGAATGTTGTTGTTTTATTTTTACAATGCAAGTCTTAGTGTCTTTCTTTCAACTCCGATGTGTTCTCCGTGCAAATTTGAGATGTCCACTACAGCGCCATGTTCAATAAAAACGTTGTAAAAATCGTGATAATTGTTACCCCAGTAAACCATCGCACAAGCCATTGGAGCGCCTTTTCCACTGTCTTTTCCATTTTCAAGAAAACGAAGGCGAGTATCGTAAAGAAAACATATCGCTCTTGCTTTAGTAAAGACATATTTTTTCCAATGTGCCGTATTTGCTGCAATAGGAACAAGAGCTAATATTTTTGAGTTATAATGTTCGTTAGCATGAGCGCACCGTGCAAGCCAATTTTTAATTGTTGTCCCTCTTTCTTTGTCAATCCCATAAGGCGGATTAATATAAATGGTTGGAAAGTCCCAACTCTCTTTTAGTCCATCATGTTCAGGTAGTCTGTATTCTGTCGTGGCATGAACAACTGAATACTCATTAGAACACGGGTCTAAATCAATATTACCTCTAAAAACTTCTTTTACTGCCTTTACATATTTGTGAGGCGTCCCCCAACTTTGGCTCAATGTATTTATATTTCTTCCCGCACTCATTTTAAAATCTCTTTCCAGCTACGATAACGACCCTTTTTCAGGGTTAGTATTTTGTCCTTTCATGGTCAACTGGATACGTTTACGTTCAACATCTATTTCGAGAACCTCTACCATTACCTTTTGATTTAGTTTCACAACGTCGTTGGGATCTTTCACAAAACGATCGGCAAGCTGGCTGATGTGAACAAGTCCATCCTGGTGAACGCCCATATCAACAAAGACGCCGAAATTTGTGATGTTGGTGATAATTCCGGGAATCCGCATCCCTTTCCGCAAATCGTGCATAGTATGTATGTTCTTATCGAACTCGAACATTTCAAATTTCTGCCGCGGATCTCTTCCCGGCTTCGCCAGTTCCTGCATGATATCGAGGAGCGTTGGCATACCTACCTTATCTGAGGCAAATTCCGTCAGGTTGATCTTCGCCCGCAAATCTTTTTCACGCATCAAATCCTCAATAGTACAGTTTAGTTTTTCAGCCATAAGCTCAACAACCGGATAACTCTCAGGATGTACGGAACTTTTATCAAGAGGATTTTTTGCATCCCTGATTCTTAAAAAACCCGCCGCCTGTTCAAAAGCCTTATCCCCAAACCTGGCAACTTTCAGCAACTCCTTACGGGATTTAAAAGGACCGTTTTCATTTCGCCAGGCAACCATATTCCTGGCGAGTACAGGTCCAAGCCTTGAAACATAAGTAAGCAATTCCTCGCTCGCCGTGTTGACTTCAACGCCAACTTTATTTACGCAACTTTCAACCGTATCGCGCAAACTGTCCATCAGCGCATTCTGATCCACGTCATGCTGATATTGTCCCACGCCAATCGCCTTCGGGTCAATTTTAACCAATTCGGCAAGCGGATCCATCAACCGGCGTCCTATTGAAACGGAACCCCTTACGGTTACATCGTAATCGGGAAATTCTTTTCGCGCGGCGGCAGAGGCGGAATAAACTGATGCGCCGCTTTCATTTACGACGAGAGCGATAACTTCGCGATCGAAGGGAATGGCGCGGATAAGCCTTTCTGTTTCACGTCCGGCAGTTCCATTTCCTATGGCGACTGCCTCAATTTTATATGCATTGACGAGACTCTTTATTTTATGAATTGATTCCTTTACCTCATTTTGCGGAGGATGAGGATATATAGTTTCGTTGTGAACAAGTTTTCCCTGCCGGTCGAGACAAACAATTTTGCATCCGGTACGAAATCCCGGATCAATGGCGAGAACGTTTTTTTGTCCGAGAGGCGGAGCGAGCAATAACTGACGAACATTTTCAGCAAAAACACGGATAGCTTCCTTGTCGGCTTTCTCTTTTGCCCATTGACGCATTTCAGTTTCTATTGATGGAAACAAGAGCCGTTTACAGCTATCCACAATAGCTTCCTTAACAAGCGTTGAGGAGGCGTTGCTTCCCTTCACAAAAATCCTTTCAAGAATTTCATGCGCCTGGATTTCATCAACTTCAAAGGAAAGACGAAGAAAATCTTCATTTTCACCGCGGAACATGGCAAGTAACCTGTGCGACGGAACCTTATGAAGTGGTTCATGGTAATCGAAATACATTTCAAAGTTGACTCCATCCGTCTCTTTCCCTTTTGCAACCCTGGCCGCCACCTGCGATTCCTTCTGAAACAGATTCCGAATCCGCTTACGGGCATAAACATCTTCATTAACTTTTTCTGCAATAATATCGCGCGCTCCGCCAATGGCGTCTTCCGATGTTAAAACGCCTTTACTTTCATCAATAAAAGCCTCAGCCCGCTTCATAATATCATCATACCGCTGTAAAAGAACCAGATCGGCAAGCGGTTCAAGTCCCTTTTCACGGGCGATGCCTGCGCGCGTTCTGCGTTTCGGTTTATATGGCAGATAAATATCTTCAAGTTCTGCCATGGTTGCGACATTTGCAATTGCCGTTTCGAGTTCGGGAGTGAGTTTTTCCTGGTCTGTTAAAGACTTGAGAATCGCTGCGCGACGGGCGTCGAGATCTTTGAGTTGAACCAGCCGGTCTCTTACCTGCGCAATAACCACTTCATCCATTGATCCGGTCATCTCTTTCCGGTAGCGGGCAATGAAAGGAATTGTTGCCCCGCTTTCGAGCAAATTGATGGTATTCTGGATAAATCCGGCGGCGACATTGAGCTCCGCTGCAATAATTTTTGTGTATTTTTCTGCGATCATCTTACAAGTGTAACAGTACCTTTGAATTTTAAATCTCCCTCCATTAGAATATCCTGCCCTTTAATGGAGATGGTGACTATCCAGACAAATGTATCGGGCTCGAGGTATTTACCGCCAAACATTCCGTCCCAGCCTTTGTCAATGTTGTCTGATTCAAAAACCAACCTGCCCCACTGATCATAAATAATCATTTTGAAGTTGATATTCTTATATAATCCATTCACCCTGAATACATCATTCAACTTGTCGCCGTTGGGGGAAAATGCGTTGGGAATCAGATATTCAAAAACCTTCACAAAAGCCGTATCTGAATTTATGCAGCAATGATTATCCTTAACCTTTACCCGGTAGGAGCCCTGATTGCCGACATTGATAATGGAATCGGTAGATTTATTTGACCATAAATATTCCATGAATCCTCCTCCGGCGCGCAGGTTTACAGACGACCCCTTATAAAGCAGAATGGTATCGGGAAGAGCAATAACCGGTAAACGATAGTTAGTAACCATCATGGAATCAAGATATGCGGCTCCATTGAAATATTCAGTCAGTTTTACGGGATAAACGCCCGGATCGCTATATTCGTGAACCGGATCGGGAACAAAAGAAATTCCCCCGTCGCCGAAATCCCAGGCAACTGAGTCGCTATTCGCATCGTTGGTAATATGAAACTGTGTGACGTCGTTATGGCAAACGCTGTCCCAGGAAAATGTGGGAATATTCACAAAACTCTGAACGATATTGGGCAAACTATAAATACTTTTCCTGCTTTGCAAGTCAAACCTGGAGTCGGGAATGTTATCGAGCAGATTGAAATTACAGGCTTTCCCCAGTCTGTTTGGGTTATAAATTACATCAAGCGAATCTCTTTTCGAAGGAATGTTATTAGTGCGCGAAAGATAAATTCGTCCGTCGGTTGCCAGTTGCATTGCAGCGATTCTTACTCCTGCAATTGAATCAATAACGACGGGGTTGGAAAGTCCGTTTTTTATTTCAAACTGATAAAT
Source organism: Bacteroidota bacterium (assembly GCA_037131145.1). GTDB lineage: Bacteria > Bacteroidota > Bacteroidia > Bacteroidales > FEN-979 > CAIVAT01. The sequence continues at coordinate 5,871 of JBAXRP010000171.1, read as the reverse complement.
ATAGGATGGTCTCGAGGGTTTCTCGTTCCCGCCAATTTCAAAAATGGTGGCGTAAAGCGCCCTGCTGTCGGGAGAAAATTCAATCCCATAAGGATTTATGCCGTTCACAGAAGAAGTATATGAGTTTGGATTGGAAATTTCCCCGGTTTCATTATTAAAATTAAAAAGCTCAATCACCTTTTTATTAGCAATGGCAAGCGCCAGCTTATTTCCATCCGGCGAGGCTTTCATGTACCCAATGGCATTGTTGGATCCAGACCTGTGCCCACCGTGAACGCTGCCAATGGCGCTGATTACCGGACTCGCAATCCCAGAGCGAGACAGAAGCCATGCATAGAATTGATCGGACTCCCAGGCATGGGCAATAAGCCAATAATCTTTGCCATTCCTATGTTTTACCGCAGTAATCTTTTGAGTAACCGGCGAAAGAACCGGAGTATTCAACATGCCCGACCTGGCGTCGCCAAGTCCGTCGCGAAGTTTCATGTCAATTAAAGTAACGCAAAGTCCTTTGGTTGTGAAGTTGACAGAATCTGTAAATCTTAAAATATCAACCGTGAAAACATAGTATAATGAGGAGTCGCCAGGAAACGGAACAATAATGCAGGGTTGGGTTGCTCCCAAATCACCGGTAAGATCGGTAGCGTTAGGCATTAATGTAAAGGTGCGATCCCAGACTTTATCGCCATTTGTAAAAAACAGAAGGTTCCCCATGCTGTCGCATATACTCGAACTTGCTTTGAAAGCTGTCATCACGTTTTGATCTGTCAAAGGAACTGCGGAACCAAACCGGAAATCCATTCCGGCTTTTTCGCCGAAATACCAAACTGCCGCCTCTTTCTGCGAGCGAGGGCAATTGGTTGTACTCCAGGTTGACTGGGCAATCAATCCGTTTGTTACAATCAGAAAAATGAAAGGAAAAAGAAGACGCCCTGAAAGGGTACTTGAGAATATATTGATGTTCTTTTGCAGCACTATTCGATAAAGAGTTTTTTAATATATGTAAAGGAGGAATTCGAAAACCGCATCAGATAAACGCCTTTTGGCAGTCCTGACAAATCAATATCAACAGAAGATTTCCCGGAAGAAGGCGTCGGCATCTCAAACTCACGAAGACTTTTCCCCAGTGTTGTTATTATCGAGCCTCGGGTTTTTCCAGTCAGTCCTTCTGTTTCAACATTAATAAAACCTTTGGCAGGATTTGGGTATATTTTAATGTGATCCTTGTAAAACTGATCGTCAATTCCGGTACAAACATCAAATGAAAAGATCACTGTGATCATTCCCGACGATTTGCATCCATGCTCATTTACTATCTTAACTGAATAATCCTGTGAATCGGAGCCAATTCCTGTGGCGGCAAAACGAATGGTTTGAGTTACTGCGCCATTCGACCATAAATAAGAAGATCCGGGATTTTGCGCATCGAGCAGAATTGTGTCATAAACGCAAACAGTAGTATCGGCAGGACCAAGACGAATTACCGGTTCAGGATAGATGGAAATTAAGGCGCTTCCCTGGGTACTATTAAATTGATCGGTGACAGTGACAAAATAGGTAGTATTAACAAGCGGATTTACCGTGGGATCGGAAATTGTGGAGGTAAACCCTGGTGGATCAGAACTCCATTGGTACTGGTAAAACCCGACATTTCCTCCGCCCGCAGCGGCATGAAGCAGCGTAGAGTCGCCCCGGCAAATAGATGCCGGCGTTGCAACGGGATTGACATTCAACGGACCGCCGGTAACTTCGATAGATACATTGGCGGCATTAGCGCTAACACAATTTGTATTCAAATCGGTAGTCGTCAGCGAATAAACGGTAGTTGAAGTGAGGTTTGTTGTTTGCGGATTCTGCACCCCTGAATTAATAAGTTTTTCAGCCGGGGTCCAACTGTAAAAATAGGAGCTTGCGCCGCCGATTACCGATCCGCTGAGAAAAGTATAAGTGCCATAAGGAATAGCTTTATTCTCGCCTGCCGCAGCTACCGGAAGAGGAATCACGGTAACGGTTACAGAGCCGGTTGCGGTATTGTACCCGTCGGAGGCAGAAACCTGATAAGTAGAAGTGGTTGTTGGAGCAACGGTAGGGTTCGGCAGCGTTGAGCTGAATCCATTGGGACCTGTCCATTGGAAAGTGTAATTTCCAGCTCCCCCCGACCCCATCGCCCGAATCTCGGAAGTAGCGCCAAAACAAATTGAAGATGGAGTTGCCACTGCGTTCACTGCCAAAACTCCTCCGGCAATAGAAATGGTAACGTTATCGGTTGACTGGCATTTTGCGGTATCATCCTTTACATGCAGGGTAAAGACCGTAGTTGAAAACAGGTTTACTGTTTGTGGATTCTGAACGCTGTCGTTAATAAGTTTTGATGATGGCGACCACTTATAATGATATGAACCACTTCCGGCAGTACAACTTCCATGAAGCGTAGTGGTTACTCCGTTCATTATTGTTGAGTCATTTCCTGCGTTTGCCTGCGGCTGATAAACATGAACAACGGTGTGCGAGGTATCGTCGCTGGGCTGCCCGTTAACAACAATCGCAAGCGAATATTGTCCTGAATTGGCAGTTGTAGCATTGCTGATTGTCGGATTTTGAAGATTTGATATAAATCCATTTGGTCCCCACCAATGATAGATTGCTCCTCCAACTGCCTGAGCCGAAAGCTGTATTGTCTGACCTGAGCAGAGCGGACTGTTACTTGTGCATGGCGGCGGCAGAATTGAGCAATCGGTGGTTCCGGTTCCGCTGGTTTGCTGAAAAATAATGTTGCAGGGCAGGTTTGAATAATTGGTGATAATCAGCATATAAAACTCACCGATTTGCCCATTTGGTATATTGCATGTTTCGTAAGCGCTTGTGGAATAACTGCAATCAACGATTTTATTCTGGGTGAGTTGAGTGCAGCAAAACTGTGAAGTGAACGGTCCCCAGCAACAAAAATCAATATCTCTCGCAGGTTCGCTATGCATCTCAATGTTGATACTTCCAGGCGTAGCCACCCGCATGTAATACCATGCCGGATTTGGACGAGTGGCAAGACAATCGTAATAAGGTCCAATCTGTCCGGCGGGCGCATTTACCCCGGCGGGGAATGAATAGAGAGTTCCGGTACAAAACGGCGAGGCAGTTTCGCATGTTTTATTCTGACCAACCTGCTGGGAATATAAATAACAGACAGGAAACAAAAAAACGAGGATAATCCAGATTCTTTTCATAAAGCCTTGGTGAATTTATACTTGTCATTTTCCTTTAACCATTCTGTTTTTTTATCAGAAGTCCATGATGTGTTAACATCATTGGTTTTTTGCTTCAGATCGTCGAAAACTTTTTTGATTTCAGTTTCCTTATATTTAAAAAGCGCTTTGAAGCAAACAATGTTTCGATCAGCATCAACACGAACATTCACTATCTCGTCGGCAGAAAAACTCAGATTCATAAAATAGACCCGTTCAAACCGAGATGGAAGTTTAGAAAAATCAACAAGATAATAAGCGCTCAAATCATCGGAATTAATTAAAGCAAAAAACCGACTATTAAAATTGTAGCCGGCATAGCGATCCAGGTAAGCGGGATCATTGGGTGGGATTCGATCCTGAGTCCATCCGGAAAATACGGTAATCAAAAAGAGAGAAAAAACCAGAATACGTTTCATGTCAGTTAATTTTTTGTGATTGAATATTCCAAATTTTACCAGCCTGATGCAAGCAGATCAATGATATGAATTGTTTTGATCGGCAGATTATTTTTATCAATGTAAGCCTGTTGATTCATCAGACAGGAGGAGTCGGTGGAAACAATGTATTCTGCCCCTGTTTCCAAGGCTCTTTGTACTTTTTGTTCAGCCATTGCCACCGAAACAGGTTCAAATTTTGCCGAGAAAGTTCCGCCAAAGCCGCAGCAAACTTCATTATCCTTCATTTCCCGGAGTTCCAGCCCGCTCACTTTTGCAAGTAACCGGCGGGGTTCATCATTCAGTTTATACTCGCGCAACGCGGCACAGGAATCATGGTAAGTGACAACATGAGGAAAAGTTGCTCCAACATCCTCAACATTCAATTCGTTAACAACGAAATCAGTAAATTCAAAAATATTCTTTTTCAACTGTTTATACTCCAGATGGTTTGCTGTATTATGAAACAGCCAGCCGTAGTAATTGCGAATAAAACCGATACAGGACGCCGACGGACCAACAACCGGGCGGTCGTTTGGAAAATCCTTCAGAAATTTCTCTCCCATTTGTTTGGCTTCATCCCAAAAGCCGCTGTTAAACGCCATCTGCCCGCAACAGGTTTGATTGCCGTTATAGTAAACTGCCACATCGAGTTTCTCTAAAATTTTAATCATATTCATTCCCGTTTCGGGATAAACCTGATCAATAAAGCAAGGTATAAAAATATCAACTAACACGAGTTCAAAATAAAGTGATTGTATTTTCCAAAATTACGGATTTCCGGGTTATGTAAGGCGAGGCAGGCAAAAATTGTTGGAATCAGTCGCTAATCGAGCAGGCAGCGCACTGAAAACGCGTTTTCCCTTCCCGAAAGATAATCGGAAACCGATTTCACGGCGGAGTTCAATCCATGCGATTTTGCTTTAATAGCGCCGTCGCCTTCAGAAGTCCAGAAAAAAGTTCCCGATAAACCCGGAGGATAGAACGACCATGAGTAACTTTGGTAAATTACCCCGCCTGGTATCGCGCGGAAACTACCGGTTCCGGTTTTTTTCAGAGAATCGCCTGCAAAAGATTGTCCGCCAAAAAAATTGAATAATGTTAACCATTCCGTATCAGTCGGCACGTGCCATCCCGGCGGGCACAATCCCTGACCTCCGGCTACGGTTTCATAACGCATAAGCTCATCCCATTGATAAAGAGCGCCAAATTGTGTGCAATTTAATTCCGAATTACTTAGGCAGTATTTTTCATCCACACAATTATCAACCTGAGATTCGGGAGAATTGCGAAGCGAACCAAAATTCAGATTGCTGCGAAACCAGCATTGACTTCCGATCTGAACAGTCGGATAAACCTTGCTGTCGCGGTAATCTGTGATCGAAGATCCGCATAAAACCGGATTTGCATTGCGGTTGGTGATTGTAAGTACGCTGTAGGACGAGCAAAGCGATACGCTTGTATAAGTATAGGTTATCTGATGAGCGCCTGCGCCGGCTGCAAGCGGATCAAAAATACCGGTTGCCGAATTAACTCCGGTTCCCGAATATACCCCGCCAAGCGGAAGTCCGCCGCGAAGTTTGAAAGGTTTTGCGTTGGTGGCAGTCACAATATCATTGCAGGGAGAATAAGTAACTACCGGGGTGGAACCGATTAAAACAATGATAGAATTACTTGTTGCCGGATTTCCCATAGTGCAAGTCAGGTTTGAATTTAACTCGCATGTTACAATATCGCTATTTACCGGCTGATAGGTGTAGAAAGGCAGATTGGTTCCTGCATTGATTCCATTAACTTTCCACTGAAAATGAGGGTTTGAACCGCCATTAACGGGTGTGCCGGTATAAGTTATTGGGTTCCCCGAACAAACTGAACCGGGCGGATCCGCCACAATGCTAATGCCAACGGGAAATGAAAGGTTCACAATCAAAGTGATAATATTGGATAATGCCGGATTTCCCTGTGCGCACAAATAATTCGAATTTATTTGACATTGAACAAAATCTCCAGTTGTCGGAAGATAAGTGAAAACAGAACTATTGCCGCCGGTGACAACTCCGTTTACTGTCCATTGATAGTTAGGATTATTGCCGCTGTTTACCGCAGAAGCATTAAATACCGCGGAAATTCCCGAACATATAGGATTGGCTGATGAAACAATGGAAACGCTTACCGGAAGAAGAGGATTTACTTCC
>JBAXRP010000170.1:0-9916 GCA_037131145.1 Bacteroidota bacterium | reverse complement strand
CCGTTTTCACGAATTCCGTTTTCTGCTGAAGCTGCAAGAATACCTGTATAGGTTCCCCACATTTTGGTTGTTGAGAAGAATTTGCCACCATACTGGATATCGAAAAGTATGCGGACGTCGAAATCAAAGATTTTAAATTCGTTTCCGATACCCATATTCCAATCGGGTAGTACGCTACCGAGCGACTTAACGGCTGACGACAAGTAACGACCATTTGCGCCAACCACTTTGTTTCCGTTCTCATCATAAATGAAATCGGTGCCCATGATTTGTCCATATTCCTCACCAACCTTAGCATTAACCGAAACGAGGAAAGGAGCAACGCCTAATTGAAGAACATCAATACCAGGATAGAGTTCAACAACCATGTTGCGGTTCCTTGCAAAGTTGGCAGTGAAAGTCCACTCAAATGCTTTGGATTTTAAACGAACAGGAACAGCAGTCAGAAAGATTTCGAATCCCTTGTTAGTAATTTTACCAGCGTTAAGCACCTGGAATGAATATCCGGAAGCGCCTGAAACGGCGACTGGAATAATCTGGTCGAGAGAAGCTTTGCTATAATAGGTAAAATCGAGACCCAGCCGGTTATCGAGGAAACGAACTTCGGCGCCAACTTCCCATGAATTGGTCATTTCAGGTTTCAGGTTAGGATTGTTGAGCGTTTGCGGCACTGTGTAAAGTCCATAAGGTGGGAAATGATAGGGATAAAGATTCGCATCGAGCATGTTCGCATAGTTGACTACAGTGCGATAAGGATCAGTATCGTTACCTACCTTTGCAAATCCACCTCTTACTTTGGCAAAGGTGAGCCATTTTGCTGTTTTAATAGCGGGCAGTTCTGAAACAACCCAGCTCAATGAAACGCTTGGGTAGAGGTATGAATTTTTGCCTGGGGGAAGTGTTGACGACCAATCATTACGTAAGGTTATATCGAGATAAACTTGACTTCTCCATCCCAGAGAAGCGCTTCCATACAAGCTGTTTACTCGTTTCCACGACTTGAAATCGCTGGCAACATTTGTGAGTGCGTTGCTTAAGGTATAGAGTTCTGGAATTAGCAGACCGCCAACTGTTGATCCGGAGAGCAGTTTGTAATTGCGATCCAACATATTTCCGCCAAAATTTGCATTCAAACGCCAGTCTTTCGCAAAGGTTTTATCAACCAGAAAGAGAAACTCTGCATTCATTTCCGAGTTGGTGCGAACCTCCTCGATATAATAGGATTGGGAAGCTGATCCAATGGCAACACGTTCCTGTGTGCGGAAAGTATAATTGTCGAGATTGAATTTGCCCTGTGCGCGTAACCAACTGGTAATTTGCCAGGAGAGTCCAACGTTTCCATAGTAACGGTCGCGTTTGTCATTCTGGTAATTCATGTTACGATCCCAGTATGGGTTGTTTGAATAGGCAGGCGTGGGATCATCCATTGAAGTACGGTTCCAGGAACGCTGAGTTCCATCGGGATTGATGTAGCTTTCCTGAATTACCATATCCAACTGGCGCTGTCCCCATTGGTTGAAACGTTCAACCGGGTTGATATCGCCATATCCGGTTTCAGCGCGACCTTTGGTTTTTGTAGTAATATAGTTGATATCTGCAAAAGCCTTAAGGTCTTTTGTGAGGTTGGCGCTTGCGCTTAAATTAACTGTATAGCGGTCGAGCTTCGATTCCGGCATATATCCGGTTGAATTAAATGTTCCTAAAGCAAGGCGAACCAACGCTTTATCGCTACCGCCGGAAAATGCAACGTTGTTTGTCCATCCAATACCGGTTTTGAAGAAGGTTTTAACATCGTTGGTGGGTTTTTTCCACTCAATTGATTTGCCAAAATTTTCGGTATCCCATGAGTCGAAACTGTTCCAGGGGCGATAGTAAAGTGGAGAATTTTCATAAGGTGTTCCTGTGAGGTCAATACCGTAGCTGTCAGTTGTTATATATTTACCAGCGGTGGTTGAATATGCCGGACCGAAGCTTTCGTCAATGCCGTAATCCATACCAATATCGAACGATTGATAAGAACCGTCGGCAGCGGGTACTTTATAATAACCAGTGTTATCGGTATATGTTTTTATTTCCCATGTTGCGTCAAGTCCACCGTTGCCGCCACCATATTCATTCTGATATTTAGGCAGGTAGGAAACTTGTTCAAAACTCATACCGGTGCTGAATTCAACGCCAATGGTTTTTCCTTTTTGTACCGCGCCTTTTTTAGTTGTAATAAGGATAACCCCGTTGGCAGCGCGTGAACCGTAAAGAGCTGCGGCATTTGCACCTTTCAGTACAGAAATGGAGGCAATGTCGTCGGGGTTGATATCCTGAGCCATGTTACCATAGTCAAAACCACCGGCGCCACGCGCAGTGTTGGTTGTGTTGAAATCACTGTTGTCAAGTATGGTTCCATCCACTACAAACAATGGCTGGTTATTTCCGGAGATGGAGTTGATACCCCGAATAAGAATACGGGAAGAACCGCCCATATTTCCGGATGCGGATGTTACCTGAACGCCGGCAATACGTCCTGAAAGTGAGTTGATCACATTGGCTGATCCGTCAGTTTGAAGCGCGCCGCCTTTAACATCCTGAACGGAATAACCAAGCGCTTTCTTTTCGCGGGTTACACCGAGCGCGGTTACAACCACCCCCTCTAACTCTTTTACGCTTGTTTGAAGTACTACGTCAACGGTATTGTCGGCGCCCAGTTCAATTTCCTGGGAGGTCATTCCAACATAAGATACCAGAAGTGCGTTTTTATCCTTAGGCACATTAAGAGTGAATTTGCCGTCAACGTCGGTAATAGCGCCAACGGCAGTGCCTTTAACGAGTATGGTTGCGCCAGGAATTCCAGCGCCATCATCAGAACTCGTAACCTTGCCAGTGATTGTTCGCTGGGCATTGGCAACTTGCATCCCTATGAAAAGCATAAGGGCAAGGAAAATCGTAAATTTTCTCATACAGTTTGATTTTTGTTAGTAAATAGGTTAATAACCAGTGATATAAATAAACTATTCTGGAAGATTAACCAGTTTTACCCGGTTAATCTTATATATATGGTGTAATCTTCTTCCATTATCAAACACGGTGCAAGTTTAAACATTACTTTGATTCAATTTTAATATTTATTAACAAATAATTAATAAATTATTAACAATTAATCCCTGATGAAATATCTAAGCGCTAATGAAACCACTTGTAAAACATTCCAAAACAGATAAGTAGGAATATATATACTGATGTTGAAGCTACTGTAAAACCTGGCTGAAATAATTGATAAGACGCAATTACAAGGCTTGAAATTCCCAATAAATAGTACCCGGTTTTTATTAACCGCCAGATCAGAATAACGCCAACGAAGGCAAGCGCATGAAGCAGAAAACCGGAAACAAACAAAACGCGGAATTGTGAGGTTGAATATTTATTCTCAGGAATATATTGATCCGTTACTCCGGTTATCCATTCAGAATAAATAATTCCTGTAAAAAAAAGAACCGATAGTATGGCGAAAAACATGAAAGCTGCCAAACACAATACGGTCAATAAAACCGGACGTGTTTCTGGTTTTTCTACTGTTCCATTTGCTTCAGGGTCTAAATCATTTTCCATAAATCACGACATAAACCGGAGTTGCATACTATAAAGAAAAACAAACAAACCGGAAAAAAGAAGTTCCGGAATTCCCGGCAGCGGCAGATGCAAAAAATACATTGGCGCAATCACGAGGAGTATCTGAGAAATAGTATAAATGTGAAACCCGGCTTTTTTCAATAGCATCATACAAATGCCTCCCGTCAGAGATCCTGCGTAGAAGATACCTGTCACGAGGAAAAACATGGGGGTCGTGTTTGTCAGCATTTCGAGACCGGGCAATTTGAATTTTTCGGCAAATTCAGTTGCAATCTGCACAAACAGATCATAAAATCCGGCTACAACAAGACTTGAAAACAGGTTCATCCCACTACCGATGAAGGTAAGGATGCATAGCACGGTTAGCGATGTAGGCCTTTTAGGCTTGTTTTCAGTTGCCGGGATTATAGTTGATTCTTCCATAATTCAGATGTCAAATTGCGATTTATCGCTTAGCCTGTAAAACCATTGCACTGCAATCTTGAGAGCAGTATTCCGCTGGCAGCGTTGGTTTTACAGGCATGTTGTTTGTAGCGCTTTATTTCAACAAATCGTGAATAAGATCGAGTTTTTCAATAATCTCAGGTGATATGTCTTTTTCATCCATAAGAGCTATTAATTGATAATAATCCCTTTTAAAGAAATCTAATGGTAAGTCTAATTGTTGGTAGAATTCTGGGAAAATATTGTTAAGCCATTCATCAGATAGCTTTGCAGAATTCCACCAATCGTGATTTAAATCGTTTAAATATGCACGTAAAGTATAATCCTCAATTGCTTTATTTATTGCTTGTTCTAATTGTGTCGTGGAATATTTGTCATATTTATAATGTAATAACTTCGCATGTTTTACAAGTAAGGCTGGACGCGCAAAGTAATTCTCTAATTCCCGTCTTTGCCAGCACACTACTTTCAGCGGTTTAATATCATCTATGTTTTTTTCAATTTTATCAAACAGAGCCAATCCTTTCAATTCTGGAAATATTTCCTTTAGAGCCACAAAGTTAGCAACAGCAGTATTGGGAACATTATCTGAGGTATAACTAATGTTTGCAAATCTTAATAATGGTTCAACTTTATGGTTTAGTTTATTTGCAAAAGCAAGTAACATTTGTAAATCTGTTGAACCTTCAAAATAGAGAACATGTCCTTTAGATTTCGCTAAATAGTATTTTTCCCAACCAATATCTGTTAGCGTTTTTTTGATATATTTAATTGATTGGCTGCTGGTTGATGTATTTAATTCAAAAGTCTGATTTTCAATTAGAGCAATTATTTTGGACGCTTCAGCCGCTTCATCTAACACAATCTCGGAATGAGAGGCGATTAAAATTTGCGAATTTGATTCACTTGCAATTTCATTAATTCGCTGAAAAGCTTCTCTTTGACGTATTACTTCTAAGTGCGCATCAGGTTCATCCAATAGTAATATTGTGTTTGGATTAGCAAACATATATGAGAAAAGTAGCAATGTTTGTTGGAAACCTCTTCCAGCAGAAGAAATATCATATTTGATACCATCTTCTATATATTCCAGAATTAACAATCCTGTAGCTTTAATAAATTCAGGCTTTTGCAAACTTGAACCAAACATTAATTTAATAACATTACATAATTTTTTCCAATTTTCCTCCGAACTAATGTTGACAGCGGATATTGTTTCTGGATTCAAAATTTCAAAACAAATATTTCTCAAAACTTCTGCAGTTTTTCCTTCACCTAATTTTCTATCAATTGAACCTTGCGTAAGTTTGTCTTCTGATGTTGAAATACCTGACATCGGCTGTAAAAAACCAAAATGTATTCCATTATTATTTTCGTATAAAGTCACCATTTGTTGTAGTCCAGAAACAACTTTGCAAGAGAAGGATTCAGCATTTGAAAATGTAAATTCTGCTTTACATGACCATTTTTCTCCTTTATTATCTCCTTCTAATTCAACACAAAGCGGAACATTAATTTGACCAGCAGCTAACTTATTTCGATTATAAACAATTTTACTTTTCCATAGAAATCGGGCATCAGAAATCGGGGTATTTAATAAATCTTTTCTATTTATTGTAACAGCGCCCTGTTTATTCAAATCGCTTTTTTTATAAGCAGTAATGAAATTTTTAACACCTATTTCCCATAGACAAAGAGATTGAAAGATTGTAGATTTCCCTGAATTATTAGGGCCAATTATTACAACCGATTGCGAAAGTGAAAATGAAATATATCCAAGTTTTTTAAAATTTTCTATTTTAATATTTGTTAACATGCTTAAATTTTTTTTCAAAACTAAAAATTTCTGTCACATTAATCTTCATAACTTCCGATTCCTGGGTTTTCAGCATTACACACAACACCGGAATAAACCGAATTTCCAAACCCAAGGATAGGTACGAAGATAAACCGGTTTATTCCAATGATCCAACAATTTTTTCAACCTCATTCAGAATCTCACATGACTTCACGAGCTCCTTCATAGCGTTATGGTCGGGGTATAGAGGGCGGTCAATGTCGAGGAAAGCCACATGTTTTCTAATGACTTCCTTCGCTTTTGTTGTTCCTTTGCCGAATTGGTATTCTCTGAAATCGAGCGCCTGAGCTGCAGCCATCAGTTCGATTCCGAGGATTCCATAAGCGTTGTCGAGAATCTGGAAGTTTTTCAGGGCAGTATTCATTCCCATCGAAACGAAATCCTCCTGGTCGGCTGCTGCGGGGATGGACTGGATGGATGCCGGCATTGAGAGAATTCGTTGTTCAACAATCTGCATATCAGCGGTATATTGACTTAACATTAAGCCGCTGAACATTCCGGCGCCTTTCGTAAGGAAAGCGGGAAGGCCAACACTAAGCGCAGGGTTATTAAGCCTGTTCATTCGGCGTTCGCTCATTACACTCACCATCGTGATTACATAACCAGCCATATCCATCGGCACCGATACCGGCGATCCCTGGAAATTGGCTCCTGACAATTGCAGGTTTTCATCGGGGAAGAAAATTGGATTATCGCCAACGCCATTTAGTTCAATTTCCACCTGTGACCGGGCATACGCGAGAGCGTCGTGAGCGGCGCCGATAACTTGTGGCGTTGACCGCATTGAGTATGCATCCTGGACTTTACATTTTACCTTCATTTCAGACAGATCGCCGCCTGTTACACATTTCAAAATGGCTGCGGCGCTGCGGATGGCTCCTTTAAAGCCACGTATTTCATGAAGTTTCGGGCTATATGGGCGCATATTGGCTTTCATGGCTTCGAGCGACATGGAAGCGGCTATTTCGGCTTGTTTCAGCCAGTTATTAGCGTCAAACAGGAAAAGTGCGCTCATGGCAGTCAATACATTTGATCCATTAATAGTTGCCAATCCGTCGCGGGCATGTAAGCCGGGGATTGGTATTCCGGCGGCATCAAGCGCCTCTTTGCCGGGCAATAATTTTCCCTGATAATAGGCATGTCCTTCGCCCATCATCAATAAAGCAATCTGCGACATTGGGGCAAGGTCGCCACAGGCGCCAACCGAACCTTTCTGACAAACCATCGGAGTGACGCCTTTATTAAGCATATCAACAAGTGTTTGCGTAATTTCGAGCCGCGATCCGGAATTTCCATGAGCATGCACATTGATTCGTCCAAGCATAGCTCCGCGAACCCAGTCGAGGGGCATCGGCTCGCCAATACCGGCTGCATGATTGTAAACAAGGTATTTTTGGAAATCCTTTACCTGGTCGTCATTAAGAACCATTTCGGAAAATTCTCCGATTCCGGTATTAACGCCGTACATAATCTCATGGGCGTCAATTTTCCTTTCGAGCATTGCGCGGCATTTATTGATTCGCTCAATAGCATTAATGTCGAGTTCGACTTTTTCGTTTTGGCGGGCAACCCTGACTACGTCTTCTACGGTTAATCCAGCGCCTTTAATAATGAGTGTCATAATATTGTGATTGATTGAAATGATTGAAATGATTGATTGGATTGAGATGATTGATTGGATTGAGATGATTGAAAGATTGTTTATTTCAGAGTTTGTTTAAGTTCAGCCGGAGTGCATCGGTTCTGTTCGCCAGAGCGCATATCTTTAACAGTGAGCATTCCGGATTCAATTTCATTTTTCCCGATCAGGATTACATAAGGGATATTTTTTCGGTTAGCATATTCCATTTGTTTTTTAATCTTTGCCTGGTCGGGGTAAATTTCGGCTGGAATACCAGCGTTTCTGAGATCTGCAACCATTTTCAGGCAATATTTTTCCTCTTCAACTCCGAAATTTACAAAAAGCGCCATGGCGGAGGAAAGAAGCGTTTGCGGGAAACTATTCAGTTCGTTCATAACGTCGTAAATTCGGTCGGCGCCGAATGAAATTCCAACACCCGACATTCCCGGCAATCCGAAGATTCCAGTTAAATCGTCATAGCGACCTCCGCCACAGATACTTCCCATTGCAACATCCAGAGCTTTTACTTCGATAATTGTTCCGGTATAATAGCTTAAGCCGCGGGCAAGCGTTATATCGAAATCAAATTTATTCTTCAGGTTGAGATCTTTAAGAAATTCAAGAACGGCGCGCATTTCGTCCAATCCTTTGCAGCCAATTTCGGAATCTTTGAAAAATGATTTCAGGGCGTCAAACTTCATTTTTATCTTACCTTCAAAGGAAAGGATTGGTTGAAGTTTTTCAACAGCCTGATATGAAATGCCGTGTTGAATTAGTTCATCGTTCACATTTTCGACGCCGGTTTTATCGAGTTTATCCATCGCAACTGTGATGTCGGTGAGTTTATCGGGCGCCCCGATTGCCTGGGCGATTCCCGCTAAAATTTTGCGGTTGTTAAGCCGAATCAAAACATTGATTCCAAGATTTGTAAATATCGTATCGCTGATTTGTGCCAGTTCTACCTCATTCAGCAATGAGTTACTACCGATAACATCCACATCGCATTGGAAAAACTCCCGGTAGCGACCTTTTTGCGGACGGTCGGCACGCCATACGGGCTGAATCTGATACCGCTTGAATGGAAAGATCAGTTCGTTTTGATGTTGCACAACAAAGCGGGCAAAAGGAACCGTAAGGTCATACCGCAGACCTTTTTCTGCAATATGATGAGTAAGATCTTTGATTCTCGATTCCGGATTCTGGATTTTGGATGCAGGATCGGGGAATCCATCAAGGTAATTTCCGGAGTTGAGGATTTTGAACAGGAGTTTGTCGCCCTCTTCGCCATATTTTCCCATTAGGGTGGATAGGTTCTCCATAGCGGGAGTTTCAATGGGCTGGTAGCCAAAAATCTGGAAAACATTCCTGATAACATCAAAAATATAGTTTCGCCGGATCATTTCAAGAGGTGAAAAATCACGGGTTCCTTTGGGGATGGATGGTTTTTGTGAAGCCACTAGTAACTGTTTGTGCAAATATAGAAAATTGAAACAGAAAACTGCAAATATTATACTCAAAACGGGATAAAACTGTGCATTTAAAAAATTCCAAGCCGCAAATTTCAAGCTCCAAATTCCAAGGGGAAAAGAGAGAGATTCCGGTTTAACAAACTTTGAAAGCAATGGATTTGAAATTGAGACTTGGAATTTGCGACTTTGAATTTTCAATCAGATTGTTGTAATTTTCCCCGTTTGGAGTATATCATGAAAAACTCCGGTAAAATAAAAAATTTAAGCGAAAAAACTCCGGCAAGCGATCCTGATGTAAATGAAAAACCGGATAACCAGTTGCAGAAAAAGTTCCAGCAATAATGGCTGCGGTTTTTAACTGAAATTGATGAAAACATCACTGAAATCCCTACAGAGCTGATGAACCAAAGCGAAATTCGCGACGCTATTGAATGCTTGCAGGAATCGGCGTTTACCAAAGGGGAACTGGAGCTTTACGAACGATATTGGGATATAATACGTGTGGAACGCGCACGAATCGAAGATGCCGGTATTTCCGAATTGACCGGATTAGATGCAGAAAGCGTAGCCAAACTCCGTACTATTTTTAACAAGTATGGCAATGACACGGAATTACATTTTGATGAAGTATAAGTAGCCCGAACTCACAGTAACAGTCCAGGTTGGGAATATGAGATAAGAGAACCGGATATTATTTGCAGCCACAGATGATGAATTCCGAATGATCTGATTCACGCCCGGGCGGATGATCCAGGAAACCTTTCTATCTTTCAATAGCCAATAAAGTTTCGCTGCCATTTTCAGATTTTAGATTTCAGATTTCACATTCTGGATGGTTATTTCACTCAATTGGTCGGTAAATTTTGTTTTGTCCTGATTTTCCATTGTTTCCATACTTTTTTA
>JBAXRP010000169.1:0-9996 GCA_037131145.1 Bacteroidota bacterium | reverse complement strand
GTTAAATGTGTTGCAACATCCGACTTCTCATGCGCCACGGGTAATCCCGCATTATCCGACGCAATTGTCATGTCGGTTACATCGGCAAATCCGGCTGGAATTACAATTGCCGCTTCAGCTAATCCTGTGTGTACAGGAAGTTCGGTAAGCTATTCGGCTTCTGTGGTAAATGCAGGTTCTTCACCGGTTTTTCAGTGGAAAATAAACGGTGCGCCCGTTGGAGTAAACCAGGCTTTTTTTACATACAATCCTGTAAACGGAGATATCGTAACCTGCCTGTTAACCACAAACGGCATTTGTTTATCGCCAATTCCGGTTCTTTCAAATCAGATAGTCATGGTTGTCACAGATCAGCTTGTAGTAAGCGTTTCGGTTTTTGTAACTCAAAATAATGTTTGTGAAGGAACGCAGGTAACATTCACAGCATCGCCTGTAAATGGAGGCGTTCCGTTGTATCAATGGTATCTTAACGGTTTACCTGTTGGTTTGAACGAGTCTGTCTTTACTTACCTTCCCGCCAACGGTGATATTGTATATGTTGCAATGACGTCGAGCCTTATGTGCGTAAATACGCCAACTGTTAGTTCAAATGTTATAGCAATGATCGTTAATAGCCCTCTGGCGGTTAGCGCTTCCATTACGGTTGATCAGAACCCTGTATGCGAAGGCTCGATGATAACGTTTACCGCTACTCCTGTAAATGGAGGAACACCTTACTGGCAGTGGTTTTTGAATGGGATTCCAACCGGATTTAATCAACCTTTTTTCAGTTGTAGCGCCAAAAATGGCGACCAGGTTTATGTGAAAATGACTACAAGTATGTCATGCGTAAACAATTCTACCGCCAGCTCAAATATGATAACCATGGTGGTAAATTCGGCGGTAATGGCTGGCGTTGGCATTGCGGTAAATCAAAATTCCGTATGCCAGGGCGCTGAGGTTATCTTTACTGCAACACCAATAAATGGAGGTAATCCCACTTATCATTGGTATAAAAATAATCTGCCGGTTGGATCCAACAACTTCCAATATTCCTGTGTTCCTTTAAATGGGGAACGAATTTTTGTGGAAATGACCTCCGATTTAATTTGTGCAACTCCTTTTATTTCAATTTCAGATGTTGTTGAAATGGTTGTTAATCCCCGACTTTCGATTGGCGTTGATATTGTTTCAGATACGAATCGGGTTTGCCGCGGAACTGTTGTCACATTCATCGCAACCCCTGTGAATGGAGGCTCACCGGATTATCATTGGTACAAAAACGATTTGCCAGTTGGTATGAATCAACCTGTTTATTCCTGTGTTCCTGATGATGCGGACAAGGTTTATGTAGAAATGTATAGCAGTCTGCCCTGCGTTAATGCCTCTTCGGTGATTTCTGACGCCATCAGAATGGTTGTTGATAATCCGTTGGAGGTTGAAGTGACAATTTCATCTGATCAGGATGTGACTTGTGAAGGAACAACGGTGACTTTTACGGCAGCGCCGGTAAATGGCGGTTCGCCGGTTTTTCGGTGGTTAAGGAACGGGATTCCGTCTGGTAGCAATAACCCGCAATATTCCTATGTACCTTCATCAGGAGATCGGATAAAAGTTGAAATGACGTCGAGCCTGTTGTGTGTGACCTCGTCAACGGTTACATCCAACGAGTTATCGCCGGCAGTAAAGTCGTTACCTGCAAAGGCTTTATCAATTACCGGCGCTTCGTCGGTTTGCGCCGCCGCCGAAGGCGTGGTTTTTTCTATTTCACCTGTTGCGGATGCGACATCTTATATTTGGAATCTTCCTGCGGGCGTAACCATTGCAGCCGGCGAGCATGAAAGATCAATTACTTTGAATTTCAATGAATCGTCAAACTCCGGCGATATCAGCGTTTTCGGGAACAATGAATGTGGGAATGGGGCAGTTTCTCCAACTTTTCAGGTTGAGGTTATTCAGGCTCCGGAAACCCCGGCGATTTCGAGGGAAGGCAATTTAATCCAAAGTAATGCGCCAACCGGAAACCAATGGTATTTTGAGGGAACTATGATTCAGGATTCGGTTAGCGAGACAATAAGACCACAACTTCCGGGCTGGTATTGGAGCGCCGTTACCGAAAATGGATGCAGTTCCGACACTTCTAATCACATCTATTTCGAGGGTGTTTCCCCGGTAACTCCTCCCATTGAACCTGGATTCTGGGTATATCCGATACCCAGCGACGGTCAATTCACAGTTAAGATACTATTACCTACGGAAGATATTTTTGACATTATGATATTTAATAGTCTGGGAATGAAAATTTTTGAACTTCCAGGTATTGTTGTTAAAAGTAAATTTAAACAATTGATTGATCTTCGTCCGAAAATGCCCAGGGGATTGTTTACAGTAATATTCAAATGCAGTGGTTACCAGGTGGTGAAAAAAGTATTAATCTGTAACCGTTAAATTAACTTGCATTTACTGTATCATTTTGAAGCAATTACCGTATAACCCTTGTATAAAATTTGCGTACATTCGTGCAAGGTTATTTTTTGATGAAAGCGGGTTTAACATTAGTGCTTTTTTTTCTTGTATTTATACCGGTTTGTTTGTTTGGACAAAATGGTATAGAAGGATCGTTGCGCTATAAGCCAATTGAAATTCCAACAATTACAGGACCGGAAACTCCCTGTGTTGGTTACATTGGAAATGTTTACACCACAGAGTTATTCAAGGAAAATTATGACTGGACTATTTCTGCCGGCGGCACAATTACCGCTGGCGGCGATGGAACTAGTTCGGTGACAATTACCTGGAATACCGAGGGAGCGCAAAGTGTCAGCGTTATTTACACGGGGGCTACTGGTCAGGGAGTTTTAAATGTAGCTGTACAAACTACTTACCCGGTTAGCGTTATTGTTACTCCCTCATCGAACCCGGTTTGTGCGGGAAATCAGGTAACTTTTTCAGCTTCTGTAACAAACGGCGGTAGTCAGCCGGGTTATGAATGGTTTGTAAACGGGGTCAATGTTGGAACGAATACAAACTATAGTTACATACCTGCCAATAACGATATTGTTTATTGTAAAGTCAGTTCGAATCTGGCATGCACTTTTGGAAATCCTGCCACATCTCTTCCGGTAACTGTTATCGTGACGCCTAATTTACCGGTAAATGTTACCGTTCTGGCATCGGCGAATCCTTCATGCGAGGGCGCTATGGTAAACTTTACCGCTGCTCCAATTAACGGAGGGCTTTCGCCGCTATACCAATGGAAGAACAATGGAGCCACAATTTCCGGCGCCACCAATAGTTCCTATTCCTTCATCCCGAATAACGGAAATGTAATTACCTGTGTGTTGAATTCCAGCCTTCAATGCACTTCGGGAAACCCGGCAACTTCGAGCGCAGTAACGATGAGTATAAGCCCGAATTTACCAGTCGGCATTTCCATTGTATCTTCCGCAAATCCTGTTTGTATCGGGAGTCAGGTTGTTTATACAGCCACTCCGGTAAATGGCGGGAATTCGCCTGGTTATTCATGGATGATTAATGGCATTAATGCCGGAACCAATAATCCGATAATGACTTGGACTCCTGCCGATGGCGATGTTGTAAGTTGTACTTTAAATTCCAATGCAATTTGTAAATCAGGGAATCCGGCTTTGTCAAATCTGATAAACATGGTTGTTGAACCTTATCAAACGGTCAATGTCAGTATTGTCGCCTCCGAGAATCCTGTTTGTAATGGCAGTCAGGTTACGCTGACAGCCACCTCAACCAATGGCGGAACCGCGCCACATTATCAATGGACGGTAAATGGGGTGAGTATTGTTCATGATAACCCAGTGTTTTCCTATATTCCTACAAATGGGGATCAGGTTATTTGTTACGTCACTTCTAACGTCTTATGCCCAACCGGGAATCCGGCAACATCAAATACAATCTTACTAACTGTCAGTCCGGCAATTGTATCTAGCGTCTCTATTACAGCCTCCTCAAATCCTACCTGTGCAGGCGCGCCAATTCTGTTTACAGCGCACCCGGTAAATGCGGGAACCAATCCACAGTTTGAATGGCTTGTAAACGGACTGCCTGCAGGTAACGGAATAACGTTAACCTATACTCCGGGCAGCGGGGATGTTGTTGTGTGCCGCATGACGTCAAGCGCCATGTGCAGTCAGGGTACGCCGGTTTTGTCGAATTCAATTACAATGATCATAAGTCCTGCTTTGCCGGTTAGCGTTTCAATAAGTGTTTCGGTCAATCCGATATGTGCATTCAGTCCGGTTGTTTTTACTGCCACGCCGGTTAACGGTGGATCGTTGCCGGGTTATCAATGGAAGGTTAATGGAATTGCCGGCGGGACAAATAGCGCAACCTTCAATTATTCCCCTGCTGATGGCGACGTAATAACATGTACGCTGACCTCAAGTTTAAGCTGCGCAATTACAAATCCGGCAATATCGAATGCAATCACTATGGTTGTCAGCGGGTCGCTTACGGTGAGCGTAAGTATCGTTGCCAGCGCTAACCCTGCGTGTCAGGGACAAGTGGTAACTTTTACTGCCGTAAGCGTAAACGGAGGATTATCACCGGTTTATACCTGGCTGGTTAATGGAGTTACCAGTGGGTCTAACCAATCAACTTTCAGTTATACGCCAACAAATGGCGATAATATTCAGTGCTATGTTAATTCAAGTTATGCCTGTGCATCAGGAAATCCGGCTCTTTCTAATCAGATTGTCATCGCAGTCAATCCAAACCTTCCGGTGAGTTTGACAATAAGTACATTGAACAATCCTTCTTGTCAGGGAACACAGATAACTTACACTTCAACTTCAATCAATGGAGGATTAAATCCTGTATATCAATGGAAGGTAAATGGAAGCGCTGCGGGAACTAATAGCGGAACGTTTAGCTACGTTCCCGCCACCGGAAATGTTATAGCTTGTCAACTTACTTCATCTATTTCATGTCCGATTACAAACCCTGTGTTATCCAATTCCATCACACAAACTGTATTTCCTATTTTACCGGCAGGAATAACTATTTCAGCAACAGCCAACCCGGTTTGTACAGGAACCGTGGTCACCTTTACGGCAACTCCGGTAAACGGAGGCTCTTCGCCAATTTATCAATGGAAAAGGAATGGAAGCCCTGCCGGGACCAGCGCTATTTTGATTTATACACCCGTTAACGGCGATGTAATAACCTGTACTCTTACTTCGAGTTTGATGTGTGTAAGCGGTAACCAGATCACCTCAAATCCGATAACAATGGCAGTTAGTTCGGCAATGATTCCCGTAATAAATATTACCGCATCAGCCAACCCTTTTTGTCAGGGATCGTCAGTTAATTTCACCTCTTCGATAACAAACGGAGGGACTACTCCCAGCTATCAATGGCTGAAAAACGGATTGCCTGCCGGCGTTGGTTCCACATTTAGTTATCCTCCCATTGATGGCGATTTTATTACTTGCAGGCTTACATCAAGTTTGGGATGCGCATCGCCCAATATGGTTACTTCAAATCCAATCTTAATGATCCGGAACCAGAATACGCCGGTGAGTGTTTCGATAGAGGTTTCAGCAAATCCTGTTTGTATCGGAGGTCAGGCAACATTTACTGCAACTCCTGTAAATGGAGGCTCTTCGCCAATATATCAGTGGAAAGTAAATGGAATAAATATGGGAACAGGCGTTACTTACAATTACGCGCCAACCAGTGGAGATATTGTTACATGCCAGTTAACTTCCAATGCAACATGCGCCAGCGGAAGTCCTGCGATCTCAAACCAAATAACCATGTTGACTGCTTCTCCCTTACCGGCAGGCGTACAAATTTCCACATTGACAAACCCTTTTTGTCAGGGAGCTTCGGTAACATTTACAGCATCGGCGACCAATGGAGGCTCTTCTCCAACCTACCAATGGAAAGTCAATGGGAGCGCTCAGGGTTCAAATAGTATAACTTTTGATTATTCTCCATTAAACGGAAATATTATTACCTGTGAGATGGTTTCTAATGCATCCTGCTTTACAGGAACGAATCCGCTGGTATCCAATCCGATTGTAATGATTTCCTCCACTGATTTACCAGTTTCGATTTCTATCACCGCCTCGGCAACCACGGTTTGCCAGGGTGTAGCAGTTCATTTTACTGCAACTCCTGTAAATGGAGGTAATACGCCACAATATCAATGGAAGGTAAATGGGGTAAATGCTGGAACAAATAAGCCTGCGTTTACATACACACCCTTAAACGGGAACGTTATAACCTGCCAATTGACTTCCAATTTATCCTGTGCAAGCGGTAATCCTGCTATTTCCAATTCTATTAATATGACGGTAAATACGCCTCAGCCTGTTGGGGTTTCCATTACAGCCTCTTCCAATCCGGTTTGCCAGGGAAGTCCGGTTACCCTTACAGCCACGACTGTAAACGGAGGCGCTTCGCCGGTTTACCAATGGAGGATAAATGGGATAAGTGTTGGCGCGAATAATCCTGTATATACCTATATTCCGTCAAATGGCGATGTTGCAACTGTTACGGTAACTTCAAATGCCTATTGTGTAAGCGGAAATCCAGTCGTATCAAATTCCGTGGTTTTGGTTGCAGGCACAGAACAACCGGTTGGCGTTACAATTTCGGCCAATGAAAATCCTTTTTGCGCAGGCAGCCAGATTGTTTACACTGCCACGCCTGCCAATGGCGGAACGACTCCTGTTTACGAATGGCGGGTAAACGGCGTTGTGTCGGGATCAAACAATCCGGTATTTTTATACAGCCCCGTTAACGGGGATCAGATAACTTGTAAACTTACATCAAATCAAACGTGTATATCCAATAATCCTGCCACTTCCAATACGATCACAATGGTGGTTACAGCAGCAATACCTTTGAGCGTTTCGATCATTGCGAGCTCTGATACATGCTGTGCCGGCACGCCTATTCAATTTACTGCATCAGTTATAAATGGAGGTTCCTCATTAACTTATCATTGGAAAGTAAATGGAATTGACAAAGGTCCTAACCATTATATATATCAGTTTGCCCCGTTGAATGGCGATATTGTAATTTGTGTTGTAAATTCCGATCTGTTGTGCGCCACAAACAATCCGGCTACTTCAAATGCCATAACGATGACTGTGATTCCTCTGGCGCCGGTTACAATCAGCATCGTTGCATCGTGCAATCCGTGTTGTCAGGGAACATCAGTAACTTATACTGCTACGGCAGTAAATACCGGTATTGATCCATTGTATCGCTGGAAGGTGAATGGAACTATTATTCTCACATCGGGCAGTCCGGTATTCAATTACATTCCTGCCAATGGAGATGCGGTACAATGCAGGATGACCTCTTATGAGGTATGCGCAACCAATAATCCTGCCAACTCCAATACGCTTATCATGGATATCCAGCCATACAGTACAGTAGGCGTAACTGTTATAGCTTCCGGGAATCCGGTTTGCCAGGGCGCTCAGGTAACCTATACGGCAACTCCTGTAAATGGCGGCGCTTCGCCCGTTTATCAGTGGAAGGTGAATGGATTTTTTACCGGAACCAATTCGCCGACATTTCCTTACACTCCCGTACAAGGCGATGTGATTGCCTGCGTGATGACTTCAAATGCTTCCTGCGTTTTGAATAGCATCGCATATTCCAACCCGATAGTTATGACTGTAAGTCCGTTGTTACCTGCGAGCGTTAACATTGTGCCTTCTTCTAATCCGGTTTGCCAGGGTTCTGTTACCTTCAATGCAACTCCCACAAATGGAGGACCTCTTCCGGCTTATCAGTGGAAAGTAAATGGAGGAAATATAGGAAGCGGGAGTCCCGTTTTCAGTTACGCGCCTTCAGATGGCGATGTGGTATTATGTATAATGACTTCAAACGCCGCATGTGTGCAGGGAAATCCGGCAAGTTCCAATGCTGTTACTCTTAGCGTAGTTCAAAGTCTTCCGGTGAGCGTTTCGGTTGTGCCTTCTTCGCTACCACCTTGTCAGGGCGAGGCGATAACTTATACGGCAACTCCCGTGAACGGCGGTAGTAATCCATATTACCAATGGATGGTTAACGGGTTCTTTGTGGGAGGGAATAGTCCAACCTATACATACATTCCCAATAATGGCGCGATTATAGAATGTCAGCTTAGTTCGAGTGTTACATGCGCAACCGGTAATCCGGCAGTATCGCCTGCGGTTACGATGAATTTTTCTCCTGTTCTCGCGGTAAGTATATCTATATCATGTTCAGCAAATCCGGCTTGCATTGGAATCCCGGCATTATATACTGCAAGCGCTATAAATGAAGGCGCCTCGCCTGATTACCAATGGAAAGTAAACGGAATCAATGCAGGAACTAATTTGCCCCAGTTCAGTTATAACCCGGCAAATGGCGACGTGGTGGTTTGTGTTCTGACTGCTGATATTCCATGCCCATTAAATAATCCGGTTACCTCGAACTCAATAACAATGTCGGTTCTTCCACCTCAGAGCGCCGGAATCACTATTTCAACTCAGAGTACTACAGTTTGCGCAGGAACGCTTGTTACCTTTAATACTTCATCATTAATTAATCAGGGTTCAGCTCCGGTATTTCTCTGGAAAGTCAATGGCGTCGCGACAGGGACTAACAGCAGCTCTTTTGCATATATTCCTTTAAACGGGGACAAAGTGACATGTATTTTAACATCAAGCGTTTCCTGTATCATCAATAATCCGGTTACCTCTAACGAGATTACAATGCAGGTAAGCGCCGATTTTCCTGTAAGTATTGGAATTTCCGTATCGGCAAATCCTTCCTGTCTTGCGCAGGATGTCACCTTTACTGCAGCTTCAATCAATGAAGGAGTAAATCCGGAATACCACTGGATGGTGAATGGCATTAATGTTGGAACAAACATTCCTACTTATACTTACACCCCTACATCGGGGCAGGTTGTAACTTGCCAGTTGACATCGGGTTATACCTGCGCCACAGGATCGCCTGCAATGTCAAATTCGATTGAAATGACAGTCAACCCAATACTGCCGGTAGAAGTATCCATTGTGAGTTCATTAAATCCGGCCTGTTCAGGCACTTTGGTTACCTACGTTGCTGAGCCTGTAAATGGTGGCGCCAATCCTGTTTATCAGTGGAAAGTAAATGGCGTCAACGAAACTGGAGCTACCAATTCAACCTATTCTTTTATTCCCGTAAACAATCAGGTTGTAAAATGTGAATTGACTTCAAGCGAATTATGTACTACCGGAAATCCATCTCTTTCAAACCCTATTACGATGATCATAAGTTCATCGTTTGCCGCTGATGTTCATGTTGTAGCATCCGACAATCCTATTTGCGACAACACCCCTGTAACTTATACGGCAACGCCAGAATTTGGCGGACCTTCGCCTACTTACCAATGGAAAGTTAACGGGAATAATGCAGGCTCAAACAATCCGGTTTATTATTATTTTCCACTGGACAATGATGTGGTGACTTGTGTGATGACTTCGTCGCTGACCTGTGCGCCAGTTCCGGTGACATCAAATCCAATCATAATGATTGTTTTGGGAATCCCGGTAAGTATAAGCATTACTGCAAATCCCACTACCGCCGTTTGCGCCGGAGCTCCGGTCAATTTCACTGCCTTTCCGGTAAACGGAGGACCTGGACCAACTTTTCAATGGAAAGTAAATGGTAATCAGGCAGGGTTAAATAATCCAAATTTCACATATTCTCCTATCAACGGGGATGTTGTAAATTGTATGCTGATGTCTAATGCCACTTGTTCCAGCGGAAACCTGGCAAATTCCAATTCTATTACCGCTATGGTTAATCCTAATTTGCCGGTAAGTCTGTCAATTGGCGCTTCAGATAACCCGGTTTGTGACGGAACAGCGGTGACATTTACGGCAACTCCTGTCAATGGCGGTTCTGCGGCGGCATACCAATGGAAAAAAGATGGCTTTATTATCAGCGGCGCAACCAATTCAACCTATTCTTATGTTCCTGGAAATAATGAGGCAATTACCTGCGAACTTA
>JBAXRP010000168.1:0-9997 GCA_037131145.1 Bacteroidota bacterium | reverse complement strand
CCAATGTGTTTACATTCTGCAAACGGGGAAATTGTGACATGCTAATTTTAAAGTCGTTTAATATCCCGGATTTTGCACCAGTTTTGAATTTTTATCAAGCTCAGCTTGCGGGATAGGCCAGACAAGCCTGTTTGGCGTTAGGTTATAACCTATTTTTTTTCCATCCGGTCCAACTGCATTATTCATTACCTCAATTGCTCTTCCTGTGCGTTTGATATCAAACCAGCGATGCGCTTCAAAAGCAAGTTCGAGCCTTCTCTCCTTTTCAATGGCAAGCCTCATGGCATCCTGGGTTGTAGCGGGTGTATTCTGCAATTTAGCCCGACTCCTGATTTGATTAACAAGAGCTGCGGCGCCTGGCAAATCGCCAAGTTCATTTAACGCTTCGGCTTTTAGCAACAGAATATCCGCGAGGCGGAGGAAGATGTAGTTTTGATCGCTTCCCGTAGTAAAATTCCGGTACTTGTTAATGAATGGATAATGTGTTTGAGTCCAGTTCGGATCTGACCATTTTCCGGTTACATCAAGAAAAATGATGGAAGCGTTTTTCCTTAAAGTGTCCTGTTCATCATCGAAGGCTTTCGCCAGGTCGTTCGACGGAAGGTTGAATTTTTTCCAATCCAATCCCCTGAAAATTGTTACGCCCCAATTACCATCGGTTATGCCGCCTGTGTAGTTGATTTCAAAAATTGACTCAGCAGAATTTTTATTCTGATTGTTCCAGAGGTCATTGAATTCAGGCATCAGGCTGTATCCTCCGGAAATTACCGCGTCACAATATTGTGAAACTTTTCCCCAGTCCTGAGGCGACTGAGTTGCGTAAACGTAGGCAAGCATTGAATTAACAGCGCCTCTGGTAGCATAACCCTTATTAACCGCTGTAGCCGGGACAATTGCAACAGCAGTTTCAAGATCGGCAATGATTTGCTTGTAAATCGTTGCCATTGCGGTACGCGGAGGAAACAGGATAGGATAAATTTCAGCCAGATTACTTGAGCTGATTGACTTTACCTCCTTCAACTGCAAAGGAACATCGCCCCAAAGTTGCACCAGTTGAAAATACATGAAAGCTCTGATAAATGAAGCTTCTCCAATGATTTGCTTTTTTCGCTCCGGGGTAAGTATGGGGTCGGGACATGAGTTCACATTGTTGATTACAAGATTTGTTTTTCCAATAGTGGAATACAGGTAAGCCCAGTCGCGGCTGACATTTGAATTGGTTGCATCGAGTTTAAGAGCGTCAATCTGAAAATTGGCAGGATTATCTCCGCCAGAATATGCATCGTCGGATTGGGCATCGCCGTTTACAAAATAATCGAGCTGGTAATACTCGTTTTTAAAATCGCCATAAGCTCCGCCCAAAGCAGCTTCAACCTCCTCGGCATTTTTATATAAAACCGAATCGGAGCTGCTATTTTCAATTGCAATTCCTTGCGACGCCGGTTTCAGGTCGAGAAATTTATTACATGACTGAAATGAAATTCCGCCCAGAATTATTATCGCTAAAATGATTATCTTTTTCATATTCCAAAGATTAAAATTCAACATTGAATCCTGCAATAAGGGTTAAAGCCTGGGGATAGGTTCCATAGTCAATCCCCATTTCAGTAGCGCTGTTGCCGTAAGCATTTACTTCGGGATCGAAGCCGGTGTATTTTGTGAAAGTAAGGAGGTTCTGACCTGTAACGAAAACAGATAATTTAGGAACGCCTTTCAGCTTTTTTGGATTTTCAATAATTTTGTATGAGAGGGTAACGGATTTTAACCTCACGTAAGAGCCATCTTCAATAAAACGAGTGGAGTTGAGCACATTTTCAGTGTTGTTTTTGCCTACAACTCTGGGAATATCGGTATAACGATTGTCGGGAGTCCACCGGTTCAGCACAGAAACCGACTGGTTTTTGGAATCGAACATACCTTCGAGATCAATACGCGTGGCATTATAAATATCATTGCCAACGCTGCCCTGAAAAAATATTGACAAATCGAATCTCCAGTACTTAAATGTGTTGGTGAATCCGAAGGTGTAGAGAGGTTGTCCATGTCCAATATTAGTGCGGTCGCCTGCGTCAAAGCGTCCGTTATTATTGAGGTCGGCATATTTGATCATTCCGGTTTCAGGATCAACGCCTTCCGAAACATAGCCGTAAAATGTTCCGAGCGGCATTCCAACCTGAACTATTGATACATTCTGGTTATTGCTGTAAATCCATCCGAAGGCATAAGGACCGGGATAAGTTAATTCTTTAACCATGTTACGATTGAACGAGAGATTAAAATCGGTATCCCACCTAAGTTTTTTGGCAATATTAACGGTGTTCAAATTAAATTCTATTCCCTTGTTTTCGATTGTGCCTGCGTTTGTCATGATATTTGTAATCGGGTTGGAAGCGGGAAGCTGAACAGGCAGGATGACGTCGTGGGTAATTTTATAATATAGATCAACATTGAAGGTAATCCTTGAATTAAACATTGATAGGTCTAATCCGATGTTTGTCTGGTTGGTTGTTTCCCATTTCAGATCAGGATTTCCATAAGTTACCTGCACAGCGCTTGGACCCGATAGCGGATCGGCGCTGGCGCGTGGGTAATAGTTAGTTAGTCCATAACGGGCATAATTTGGAATTCCTTCCTGGTTGCCGTTCTTACCCCAACCGCCGCGCAGTTTCAAATCATTGATTACTGTAATCTTTTTCATAAAGGATTCGGCAGAAATTCTCCAGGCAGCCGAAAATGCAGGCATCGTTCCCCAGGGATTTGCCAGTTTTGAAGAACCATCACGGCGCAAACTTACCGTTAGATAATACTTGCTGTTGTAATCATAAGTAACCCTGCCAAAAAAGGAGGCGAGCGCCCACTCCTCAATATTTGTCCAACCATAAACTTTATTGGCGGCATTTAATGTAGTAACCGAAACATTGGATGGAAAATCGTTTCCTTCTAAATAGGTTTGATTGTGGTTATAGCGTTGAATACTGGCGCCTGCAAGAGCAGCTATTTTATGTTTTCCAAATGATTTTGAGTAGTTCAATGTATTTTCCCAAAGCCATGTCAGGTTGTTATATTTATCGGAACGTCCTACTCCGTTCTTTACGCGACCATCGCTGGTGCGAAACGGATCGAGGTAATAATCCCACTGGTGGTTCAGGAAATCAATGCCGAAGTTGGTTGTGAAAGAGAAATCTTTAAGTATCGTAGCAGTTGCATTTACATTTCCGAAAACGCGAAAATCAACAGTCTTCTGGTCGGGACCCTGCATATATGCAACTGGGTTCTCCCAGGAATTCTGGAAAGGGTTGGGATCAAACTGACCGCTTCCGTCATTTTTATAAATACTTAAAAACGGCGGGGTATTCAGTGCGCTCATAATCACTCCGCCACGTCCTGAACTGGCGTTATCAGGAGTATTTTTTGTTTTAGAATAGATCACATTCAAACTTGTCCCTATTTTCAACCAATACCTTAACTCATTGTCGAGATTTAGCCGGAAAGAATACCGGTCAAACTGAGCCGGTTTCACAATTCCTGCTTCACTTAATATGCCAATAGAAGAAAAGTACTGGGTTTTCTCTGATCCTCCAGAGGCGGAAAGCTGGTATGACTGGTTGTATCCTGTACCGAAAGTTTCTTTGTTCCAGTCAGTATAACCGGTCCATGCGGGATTATAAGAACCGGAATCCATCTCTTCAATAAGCGCCCTGTATTGTTTTGTATTCAATACTTCAATTGGTTTGCGCAACCATGACATTCCAAAATATGTGTTGAATTTGATAGTTGGAGTATTTTCCTTACCCCTGAAAGTAGAGATAGTCACCACGCCGTTGGCAGCCCTGGCTCCATAAATTGCGGCTGAGGAGGCGTCCTTTAACACGCTCATTGAAGCGATGTCGGAAGGATTCAACCCGCTAATGTCGGTTGTAGGTACGCCATCCACTACATAAAGAGGTTCATTACCAGCAAGAACTGAGGTTGTGCCACGAACATGAACCGAAATATTCGCTCCGGGTTTTCCCGAAGGCTGCACAACCTGTACGCCGGCAGCCTTGCCCTGTAATGCCTGAGCGGCAGTGACAATAGGTCTATCTTCAATATCTTTCTGATCAACCACTGAAACCGCAGTTGTCAGGTCCTTTTTAACCTGAGCGCCATATCCAATAACCACAATCTCATTCAGCGTACTTACATTTTCCTGTAACACCACATTAATAATGGTCTGATCTTTCAGCTTGATCTCTTGTGTGATATAACCAACGCAACTGAATTTTAACCCGCCTTTATCAGCATCTATCCTGAAAAGCCCGTTAACATCGGTAGTTGTGCCTTTAGTGTTCCCCGTCAATTGGATAGTAACGCCAGGTATGGTGGAACCATCGGGACCGGTAACTTTACCTGTTATTCCGCGATCCTGGGCAAATACAGATAAAGATAAAACGGCAAATAAAACAATTGTAAGTTGTTTAATCATTGTTTGCGGTTTATGTGATTTATTTAAGAATCAGTTTCTGTGTTTTAGTCTCCCCATCAGATTTTACTGATAAAAAATAGATCCCTTTTGGGAGAACCGAAATATCAATATCTGGGCAGTTGTTATTGATTTGGAAGTGGAATACTTCCGATCCGAGCAAATTATAAATAGTTCCCTTACCCGGCTGGCATGATGTAGCTTTGATAATAATTTTCCCATAAGTTGGATTCGGGAAAAATAGTGACTTTTCAAAGTTCGGGTTGATTTCCTCGACATCAGGGTCGTCAATGCCGATAGGATATTGATAAACCCTTACATAGTCAATCATCATTCGCGCCGAGGTTAGGGCAGGATCAACGCCGTTTTTCAAACCTCCGGTTTCATATTGGGGGTCGCTACCCATATTTCCGCCCATTGCAATGTTCATTATCAGGAAAAAGGGAAGATCGAATGGCCAGGTTGAAAGGTTTCTTACAGTTGGTTTGTAAGTGTAATACAAAACGCTGTCAATGCTGAATTCAATTTTTTCGTAAGTCCAGTTCACCTGGTAATTATGAAATTCGGAGTTGGCTGTACTGACAAATTTCTTTTTGAAATTCACCATACTGCCGCCGTAGCTCGAAGGTGTATGAAGAGCGCTTTGCACCCAACCGGGATCCTTGCCAACATGCTCCATTACATCAATTTCACCACAGGCAGGCCAGCCTTTTGTGGCAAAATTTTCGCCGAGCATCCAAAGCGCGGGCCATGTTCCGCTGCCAACGGGAAGTTTGGCGCGAAAAACAACTCTTCCATATTTAATTTCCAGCTTGTTATTGGTAAGTAACCTTGCTGACGTCCAGGAATTTCCTGATTTCAGAGCGTCAATAATCAGAAAGCCATTTTCCTGCCTCGCATTTTGGTAGGAATTTGTATAATTCTGAATTTCATTGTTGCCCCATCCGCCACTTCCCAGATCATAAGACCACTTGGCAGGATCAGGCGCTCCGATTCCGTTGAATTCGTCGCTCCAGACGAGAGCTTCCTGCTGGGCAAAACTATTCTGTGAGAATAGGATCACGAAAAAAAATACTATCAGCGATTTCATAAAGGTTTGATTATAGGTTATAAAAAAAACAGGAGTGAGGCAGAATCCGGCTCACTCCTGTTTTTGAATCAATCAAATTGATAACTGTTAAAAATTAGCGTTCAAAAATAATAGACCATGAAGCTGATCCGTCATGAGCTGCCGATATATCAACTGAAAGGAACATATACTCTTTGGTTCCTGAAAAAGCATAACCCATTACTTCGTAAGTATTGGTAGCTGAGCCAAAATTAGCAGGATCAGCGCCATTGTTTTCACCGCCCTTAACTCCGCTTGCCACGCCGTTATATCCTTTATAGAATCCAGCGAATGCAGCTCCGGTTGCGCCATTTGTTAATGTTAAAATGGCTCTGTTTGTAGCGGTTGCCGGGGTCAGAGCATAAGAGTGAACTCCGCTGCCGAAAGGCGCGCCTTTAGCGCTTGCCGCTATTTCAGCATCCGACCAACAGCCGTTTGGAGAGCCAAAATAGCCATCGTTACGGGCGCTGCCCATAGTTTTGTATTCATATTTAGCGGCTGCGCTGAAAATAAATTCATCGTCGGGCATACATGTCCAGTCGTCAACGCCTGAGCCTCCTGTGAGGAAGCTTTTTGGTAATGCCCACCAGTTGCTTTGTCCAAGCCCGGAGCCACAGAATACTGATTTTTCAGAAACGTAAACGTGCCAGGCGGCGCCCTCCAGCAATGATTCGGTAAGGTCGGTAGTTGGAATGAATAACATAGTTGAAGCAGTAGTTGTTCCATTTGCATTGGTGGCAGACAAAATAATGTTATAAGGTCCTCCACTGTATGTATGCACCGGGTTTTGTTCAGTTGAAGTTGTACCATCGCCAAAATCCCAGTTATAAGAGGTTGCATCGGTTGTAGTATTGTTGAAGGTAACAACCAAACCTGATACCGAAGTAGTGAAAGCTGCATTTGGTTTATTCCCCGGAATAGGCGGTTCCTGCGTAGGATCGTCATAATGCATGAGAACAAACCTCCAGTATCCACCTGTAAAAGTAGGATCGGCAGAATGGTAAATGCCTTCAATTACAAGCGTATCAACGGGTCCGTCGGTCAGCAATATAATGTTATAGGTGACAAAGTCCTGAGGAACTTTTGCTTCGGCGTCGTTTCCTAGTTTGAAAAAGCCAATGTAAGCGCCCTTACCAACAGCCTGAATTGTAGGAGTGGCTCCGGGGGTTAAAACAAAGGTGTGAGTTCCAGTGTTCCATGCAGAACAGTCGCCATTTATTCCCATCATTACATCTGTTGATGTGCAGATATTATCAGGAGTGGGGAATATATCTTTTTCTGCCCAATAATCTCCCTCGGCGTTAAATTTCATTGTGCCATTACGGTAAAAAGTCCATTCATCATTTAACATGCATGGGCGTTTTGCAAGTTCGTCATTATTCAAACCTACAGCCCACCAAATCGTAGAGCGGTCAACAGGTCCAACCTCGAGCGGGTAACGCCCTGTTGTTGTACTGCGAAGCAACTTCCATGTTTTTGCGGTATCGCCAACAAGCATGGTCAAAAAGGCATTAGGATCGCTGATGGTGACAGTCGCAGAATATGTATCTGTAGCTCCTCCCGCAGATGTGGCTGTAAGTTTTACCGTGAAAATACCCACTGTTCCATATTTATGAACTGGGTTAACTTCTGAAGACTTTGCCGTGTTGTCGCCGAAGTCCCAGGAATAACCGGCTGCATTAGACGATGAATTGTTAAAATGGATCGTCATAAAATCAGTGGCGTCAGGCGTAGATAAAAAACTTGCAATAACAACATCCTCTGTTGTCTTCTTTTTGCAGCCAATCATGACCGGGATGATTAGCGCCAGGTAAATCATCCATTTTAATTTTGAAATGTTTTTCATTTTTTTTAGATTTAATTGGTTAATAATAGATTATTTAGGCAAATATAACAAAATAGGCAGTAAGCATAAAATATCATTTCAGCTAATCGGTGTTTTTTCTTTTTTTTTATCGGGAATTTTTATACTATTGCATACCAAAATTAGATAGTGTAATTTGGACACTAAGGTACAAGGTTTTTTAATATGTCATCAGATTTTAAAAAAAAAGAAAAATATTTTTTTGGTTGTACTCTATTTCTATGCAAATATCAGATATTATGATATTTAGACAGAACGGAATCATTATCGTCACATAAAAACATCAATTTACCAAGTTGTAAATTATCCTTATGTTCAATTTCTTTGATGCAATTTTGCCTCTTTCTCAAATTAAATTTGCCATTTGCCACTTAAAAATTTCAAAATGGCTGAATTAAATGTACCTGAAAACCTGAATCCCCATGTTTCGGTGGATTGTGTAGTATTCGGGTTCGAATTCGGCAAACTCAATGTTCTGTTGATTGAACGGAACATGGAATTTGAGGGTAAAGAATACCGGGATCTAAAGCTTCCCGGCGATCTGGTACGCAAGGACGAAAACCTTGATACGGCTGCCTCGCGGGTACTCAAGGAGCTCACAGGACTTAATAACATCTATCTGGAACAATTTTCCGCCATTGGTTCGCCTGAGAGATTGCTGCGGCGACCGCGCGATATGGAATGGCTTAGAAGTATTGGACATCCTGAAGAAATTGTTGTCACCATTGCCTATTATTCACTCATTAATATTGATCAGGATAAGGCTGCCAGTTTCATTCTGCAATCTAATGCCAGTTGGTTCACGGTTTCAGAGATAAAGGAATTAGCCTTTGACCATTTATCTATATTGCAGCAGGCTCTTCAGGTATTACGTACCGACCTGATATTAAAACCTATTGCTTTTGAGCTATTACCTGCCAAATTTACATTGAGGCAATTGCAACAGCTTTATGAAGTCATTCTGGGAATTAAACTTGATAAACGCAACTTTCGGAAGAAAGTCGCCAACATGTCGTTCATTTCACAAATCAATGAAAAACAGGTTGACGTTTCTCATAAACCTGCACAATACTACAGTTTCAACAGGAAGATTTACATAAAAACAAAAAAGAATTTGTTTTAGCCCAGCCACCTCGGAGGTGTGGATTAAAATGTTTCGCTTACATTCAGAAACACCCCTTTTGATCCGTTAAGTCCAAATCCCATGTCAATGGTAAGATTGGAGAGGGAACGTTTGTTTAGCATTACGCGCAAACCGGCGCCAACGGATGGCGCAATATATTCAAACAATCTTACAGACTTCATATCGCTGTCGGTCGTGCTGGCATTTGTAAAAACTACTCCGCTGAGGATACGGGTATAGCGGCTAATCGGGAAACGGTATTCAACCTCGCCATATATATAATTTACTCCTCTGATTCTTCCCTGCACATACCCTCTGCCGGTTCGTCCGTAAGTATCCCAACCAACTGCCGGAAGATTCAGGTAGCCCAGTTTCCCGTCGAGGAGAAATTGACTCTGATACCAGAAAGCGATAAGATGCGCCGGATTTCGCTTTGATAATCCGATGTAGGTGCGAAACTCGGCATTCAGGGATACTGAATTTTTTGTGCTTCCAAGCATATCAAGATTAAATCGTGGAACAAGACATGCATAAATTCCTTTAACCGGTCTGATTGAATTATCGCGGCTATCATACAGGATTGAAAAAACAAGCCCGGAGGCTGAATACTTTTCCGGGTTAAACCCATATTTCTCTGAATAAAGATAATGTTGCGAAACCCGTTCAGGCTTCGATTCCGGGTTCTGATACTCATCTGTAATATTAAGGAACCAATCAAGATGGTACCCCACGCCAAGATAAAAACGGCCGACGATGCGTTTATTAATCGTTTCGTACAACCTGATATAATCGAATTTCATCGGTTCAGCAACATCGTTTACTGAATAACATAAATCCCCTGAATGCATTATCCAGCGGGAAGTATCTGTGCCGGTAATATCCGAACCAAGTCCATAAGTAGGCTGTGAAAAGAGGTAAAACCTCCAGTCTCCTTTTAGAAACATGTCGGCATTGCTGGTAAATATACTCGAACGCACCGACAATAGCATCTGGCTACGGGTTGTAAAGTTCACATTTACTGCAAAGGCAGATATTGGGGTATTCCTGATGTCGCCGAGATAAACAGCCGGATTAAAAGTTCCCCCCACTACAAAACCAAGAGCCGGATTATATCCTACAAAAGGAAAAGCAGATATATAAAGTTTGAATGGCTTTATAGTAACAACCTCCTCATGTAGCCGGGCTCTTTTTTCCTTTGAAAGAAAGAGGTCAAATACATCGCCCTGAACTACCTGTTTTGGGCTTTCATTCTGAGCGCAGACATCTTTTGAAACCGCCTGCAATGCCAACATTACTACAAAAAAAAGTATGAAATGATGTACTTTCTTCATTTCCACGGGTTATTTTCCAAATCATTTTATTTTGATTATATTTTGTGCCATATCGTATGGATTTCGGGATTTTATCATTATGTCATCCCTACGGGATTCTGTTGCAAAA
>JBAXRP010000167.1:0-10024 GCA_037131145.1 Bacteroidota bacterium | reverse complement strand
CTTCAATCCCTTCAATCCCTTCAATCCCTTCAATCCCTTCAATCCCTTCAATCCCTTCAATCCCATTAATCCCTCCAAAGGTACGGAAATAACAGATAGGCGAGCGCAACAACCGCGATATTGATGGTTATCAGGATAACGATCAAACCCGAAAGTCCTGACCAGTCGAAGGTTTGCATTGCATTGCCGGAAACTTTCATTAAAGTAGCGAGCAGGGGAAGTATGATCGGGAAGCTTAGGATTGCCATGAGTGAAAAATTATGGCTTGCGCGGGAGGCAATAGCTGCAACCATGGTAAGAACTGATGATAATCCGAGACTTCCGAGAAGCAAAGTGAGGATAAATAACGGGAGGTTGACCACCAGATTGCCCATCAGCAAAAGAAAAAAACCAAAAGCGAGCATTGCGAGAACTGCCATCAGCAGGAGATTGTAAATAATTTTTGAAAGGACGATTGCTTGCGGACTTGCAATTGTATAGTAATAAAGATGCCGCGCGGGACTTTCCTGCAGGAAGCTTTTTGAAATCCCGTTTACGGCAACAAAAAGCAGGATGATCCAGAAAAGGGAATTCCACGTTTCAGGGCTGATAGCATTTTCAAAAGCGAGATAGGTGACAAAAATAGTGGAAACGAGATAGAGCAAAATCCCATTTATCACATATTTCTGCTTTAACTCAAGTTTTAT
Organism: Bacteroidota bacterium; assembly: GCA_037131145.1. GTDB lineage: Bacteria > Bacteroidota > Bacteroidia > Bacteroidales > FEN-979 > CAIVAT01. The sequence continues at coordinate 9,338 of JBAXRP010000167.1, read as the reverse complement.
CTCTTTTTCAACAAGGTACTTGATTTCTGAAAAGCTCATATTGCCGGCGATAGATTTGGTGCAAAGATAAAAAAACCCACGGTTGCCCGTGGGTTTTCAGTTGCAAAGTCATGTAAAACCAATTCCGTATATCTTGAATGGATTGACAATTGGTTACTCAACAATCATTTTATGGGTATAAGATTCGCCATCAATTTTAACGGTATAGAAATAAATTCCGGATGAAAAACTGCTTGCATCAATAGTGAATTTCTGCGAGCCTGACTGACAAATACCTTTGTCGAAGGTCATAAGCTTTTGTCCCATCAAGTTGGAAACTTCCACAATTACAGACGAAGATTTCGTAAGATTCACATTAAAAGAAGTTAACCCTTTCACCGGATTCGGGTAATTTTGACCCACCTGATTCTTTTGCTCAGTCGGATTGCTAATCCCGGTTGGCCAGAAAGTGGAACCTGGTATCTGGCGATGCTCGATTTTACATTCATGCGCTGCGATTGTTGCGTCCACGATATTTGAGCCGGGTTCCGGAGCTGATTGATATATTACCTCAAGTTTATCATTCAGAATTCTCTTTGCCATGGTTGGATAAACAAATTCGTTAAACAAATACATAACGCCGCCGTTAAGGTCAGTCATATCGGTCATGACCGATTTATCGTGGAATTTGGCGCGACCCCAGATATGACGATAGTTGAAGGGATCTGGAGAAGGATTTCCAGGAGTAACCGCAGACCAAAGGAAATACAAATTGTTATAATTATCCACTGAAATCTGAGGAAAGCTGGAAAGTCCAACGCGGTAACTTGGCGCTGCAACGATGGTATCGCCGGGATTGGGACCATTGTAAACTGCTCCGAGCAACTGTCCATGGGCTTCCAATGTATCGAGATCGAGACTATCCTTAACCATTGGCATTGTTGAGTTCCAGTAAACCAGCCCGTTAGCGTTAATTGTAATGTATTTCGTACCGCCAGTCATTGAACCGCCTCCAATTCCAAATGCAACATGGAAAACTCCTGAATTGTCCATTTCCACTGCAACGGCGCCGTCGGATGATGCAAAAGGCAATACTTCGGTTGTTCCGGCAGGCAATTTTTTATTGGCGTTGCTCAACACGGGGATTTTATTCCATGTATTTCCATTGTCATTTGATTGCATGATAAAGGTGTCGAGCCACGGTCCGGAAACGGCAAAATAGATTGTATCGCCATGAGGAGTGCCCCAGGCATATTCATCTCCGTTGAAACCATCGTAATCAGCCGAGGTCAACTGCGGTAAAATCACATGAAGTTTGTCCCATGTTTGTCCGGCGTCGAGAGAGCGATAGTAGAGCAGGGCATAAGGGGTAAGCCCCTGGTAAGTAACATACGTAGTGGCAAGCATGTGGATACTGTTATGATTAGTTCCATTTGTGATGATTCTGGGCCAGGAAATGTCTGTGGCTCCCGTAGGACCCATAAAAACGCTCTGGTTCCATGTTCCTTGTCCCTTGATCGTTCTGCTTGAAATTTTTAATCCATCATTCAGGTGGGCAATCACAATCTCTCCGGTTGGTCCGAGAGGTGCATAAGATGGCCAGCCGGTGCGGTCATTTTCGATACGTGCGGTTGGCTCAGGAGCCCAGGTAGTTCCATTATAATAATTGTATCCGGTGCCTCTGTCGTTAGAGTTGGTGGTACCGCGGATCCAAACGCCTGCCATTGAACCATCGGGATAAACGGTAAGCCGGGGATCAATAGCGCCATTGGTTTGCATATCGTACCAGGTATTGCCGATAATATCTTCCAAAGTGGCTTTTGAATTGGCAGTAACATTTCCAGGCTGCGACGGAGTCAACTGGTTTTTAATGGCATTTGCCGGAACCATTTGTAAAGGTACTTTGGCAAATTTCGATTGTGCAATCAACATAGATGTACACAACAATGCAAGAAGCAAGACAGTAATTTTTTTCATAATTCTTGTTTTAATGATCGTTTTTTGAATAATACAAACTTACAAAATAATATAGATAACTAAACCTGCGAATCCCGTTTTATTCCATAAATTCTATGACAACCCGTTTTTGGCGGGCAAACGGTTACAAAATCCAGGTAAAAAAAAAGCTGCTCCGAATGGAACAGCTCTATTTAAGAAGATGAAATCTTAGTTATTCAACAATCATCTTTTGAGTATAGGTTTCGTTATCGATCTTCACGGTGTAGAAATATATACCGGAGGTCAACTGACTCGCGTCAATAGTGAACTTATGTCCGCCGCTTGTAACAGTACCCATATTCGTTGTCATCACTTTCTGACCCATTATGTTTGTAACTTCAACAATTACATTGGCAGCTTTCGCAATTTTTATATCGAAGTTGGTGATATTCTTTACAGGATTCGGATAATTTTTTCCGACGAAACTGGAAGGCGCTTCTTTATTGTCAACTCCAACCATCACGAAATAGTCGGCAGGAACTTCGCGGTATTCCATAAATACTTCGTGAATGGGAATAGTGGCGTCTTTGATATTTGAACCCGGTTGCGGAGAAGTTTGGGTGAGCAAAAGGATTTTATTATTTTTAATGCTTTTTGCCACGGCCGGATAGGCATATTCCTGGAACATATAGACGATGTCGGAATTTAAGTCTTTAATATCTGTCCATTGCGGTTTGCCATGATACCAGGCGCGTCCCCAAATATGACGGTAGTTCAGCGGATCCGGTGAGGGATTGCCAACAGTTAGGCTTGACCAGAGGAAATATATATTGTTGTACTCATCAATTGAAACCTGCGGGAAACTCGATAAACTTACGCCGTAATATGGGAACGGGCTAAGGATAGAGTCGCCAGCTTCATTTGCAGCAACATAACCGATGCAAATATTATGGGCGATGCAGGAATCAATATTTGTAATAATGGCAGTATCGAGAACGGGCAAGGTTGAGTTCCAGTAAACGATGCCATCGGTTCCCGGATAATAATTATGAGCTGCTCCGTCGCCGGCAGCGCGCATACGACCAAAGGCTATGTGGAAAACTCCGTTTTTATCCATCGCGCCGGCAACAGTGCCATCTCCGCAAATAAAAGCAGGCGTCGCGGTTGTTAATGGCGTAAGTCCATAATAGTTTGGCAAAATGATTTTTTTAGTCCAGGTGTTGCCATTATCATAAGAGTACATAAGGAATGTGTCTGTCCAACTTCCGGCACACGCAAAAGCGATGGTATCACCATGTGGTTCAATCCACGCATAGTCATCACCGCCAAAGGCGAGGTATTGAGTACCATCAAGTCCTGGTAAAACAACGCCCATTTTATCCCAAGTTGAACCTCCATCAAGCGAACGGTAATAAAGCAAAGCGGCGGTTTGGCCACCGAGGTTTCCCTGACCGACTGTGATGATATGAATATTTTGGAAATTGTTACCATTGGTTATAGCCCTTGGCCAAACCAAAGAGGTAATTCCTGTGGGTGAGGAAAGTGGAAGGGTCTGTGTCCAAGCGCCGGTCCCTTTTACAGGGCGTGAATTAAAAACCAAAGAGGTAGTTGAATTATGAGCAACGTTGAGCTCGCCATTCCCCATCCAGGGATTGATGTTTGGCCAGCCGGTTCTAATTGTTTCAAGTCGGGCTGTTGGCTGAGCTCCCCAGGATGTTCCGTTGTAATAGTTATAACCAGAACCGCGATCGGCGTTACCTGAAATATAACTCGTTGTCCAAGCGCCGGCAACTGTTCCATCTTCAAACCGGTACAAGCGGCTCATCATAGAAGCGTTTGACTGCATGTCGTAAGTTAATGAATTACCCATCACCTCGTCCATAACAGATTTTGTGTTTACTACAGGGTTGCCCGACTGAATAAAAGTTGCAGAATTGTCAATTGCAATGGGAGCGGGCATAGCTCTGTTCTGCAATGAACTTGATAACTTAGCTGGCTTCAACTGCGCCATCACTGCGATTCCAACCATGAAGGCCATCGCAAAAAGTAAGAGTTTTTTCATAATTAATGATTTTAGGTTTATGCTGATGCAAAGATACTAATTTGACAGTACCGACTTTGCTGATCTTCGTTTTTTCCATAAAAAAAGGCTGTCCTTTCCTGACAGCCTTTTCTTAGAATAAAAAATTTGTTATTCTATGATCATTTTGTGTGTAAACGATTCGCCATTAATTTTCACAGTATAAAAATAGATACCGGAAGTAAGTGCGCTACCATCAATGGTAAAAGTCTGAACGCCGGAACTTACCATGCCTTTTTCCATATTCATCACTATTTGTCCCATGATATTCAGGATTTCAATAGTAACATTGGAGGTTTTTTCAAGGGTAACTTTAAAGGACGTCAAACCTTTTACCGGGTTAGGAAAATTCTGAGTTACGTTGTTTTTTCTGACTGCCGCAGTATTGTCAACGCTAACCGGGATCAAATCAGTAACAGGGACTTCACGGTATTCGATGCTAACGTCATGGATTGGGATAGTTGTATCCTTGATATTTGAGCCCGGCTGGGCAGATGTTTGCGTAATGAGCAGGATTTTATCGTTTTTAAGAGTTGGCGCACAGGCAGGATATGCATACTCCTGAAACATATAAAACACTCCTTCGTTAAGGTCAACCATTTCACTCCATTCAGCTTTGTCGTGGAACCAGGGACGCGCCCAGATGTGACGATAGTTGTATGGATCGAGGGAGGGATTGCCAACTGTAAGACCAGACCATAAAAAGTAAATATTGTTGTAGGCATCAATCACAATTTGCGGGAAGGCAGAGAGACTTGTAAAATATTTCGGGAATGCGATAATAGTATCACCGGTTGGATTTGCGGCTACATAGCCGATCAGCATTTTATGCGCGTCTAATGAATCAATGTCGGTAAGAATTGTGGTATCAATCGCAGGCATGGTAGAGTTCCAGTAAACCAGACCATCAGTATAAGGGTAATATTTTCTGCCGTCGGCGTCGCCTTTTGAGCGCATACGTCCGAATGCTACATGAACAACGCCATTTTTATCAATTGCCGCAGCCGATGTGCCATCACAGGAAGGGAAATTGGGGGTAACATTGCCGCTTGGTTCCATCTTGTAAAAATTCTGGACAATCATCGTTTTTGTCCAGGTGTTTCCATTGTCGAATGACTGCATAAGAAAAGTATCGCTCCAGTCATCGCCATAAACGAATGCGAGAGTATCGCCCTTTGGCTGCGCCCAGGTATAAGAGTCGCCGGTAAAGCCAAGATAATCTGCCGAGGTTAAACCGGGAAGAATGATACCTGGTTTATCCCAGGTAGCGCCGCCATCAAGTGAACGATAATAAATGAGAGCGCCATCAAGTCCCTGGTAAAGTGTTCCACCGTTGGCAACCGGAGTTGTTACAACGATAACGTGAATATTCTGATGATTGTTGCCATTGGTAATGGTTCTTGGCCAAACCAAACCGAAAACGCCTGCTGGCGCCGGGGTTGTGAGGGTTTGTGTCCAGGCTCCTGTTCCTTTTACCGGACGGGAGTTCATTACCATATTAACGGTGGAGTTGTGAGCAATAATCATTTCTCCGCCACCCATCCAGGGGTGAACTGAAGGCCAGCCGCACTTCATTGATTCAAGTCGCACTGTTGGAGCAGCGGGCCAGACGCTTCCGCTTTTATAATTGTAGCCAGTTCCACGATCTGCATAACCAGGATCAGCCATACCCATAGTCCATGTGGCTGAAACTCCACCATCAGGCCACAGATATATACGGTTATTCTGAATAGCCCCGTTTGATTGCATATCATAACGCGATGCTCCAATAATATCATCAAGAACTGATTTAGTATTTGCAACTGAATTGCCCGGTTGAGAGGCAACAACCTGATTATCTATACTTGCGGCAACAGGGGCTGCCTGATTTTGTAATGACTTGGAGATAGGCGCTGGCTTATACTGAGCCATCATTGTTAATCCAAACGTGATTAAAAGTCCAAAGAGTAAGATTTTTTTCATAGTTTTTAGTTTTTAATTTATTTTAGGTACAAAAGTAATAAATTGGTTGATTGATTGATTGGTTGATTGGTTGAAACGAATGGTACTGCGCACATTTTTTGGACAAAGAATAAAAAAAGGCTGTCCTTACGGCGCAGCCTTTTTTTATTATAATGCAATTTGCTATTCTACAATCATTTTACGTGTAAACGATTCGCCATTGATCTTTACAGTATAGAAAAATATACCGGCATTAAGCGATGTGCAATCAATAGTATAATTGGTAATACCGGCATTTACAAGTCCTTTATCCATACTTATAACCTTCTGTCCCATAACGTTGAAAACATCAACTGTTACATTTGCCTCGCGGCTGAGAGTTACATTAAATGAAGTTGTTCCATGTGTCGGGTTCGGGAAATTCTGACTGACAACATTTTTGCCTACACCCTGATTGTCTTTTATGCCTGTTGGCCAGAAGTCTGACACTGGAATAACCCGGTGTTCGATGTTATTGTCATGCACCGGAATTGTGGTAACCTGCACAGCCGAGCCAGGCTGGGGAGAGGTTTGGTAGAACACATGCAAATTATTGTTCAAAACATCTTTTGCCATATTCGGAAAGGCAAACTCAGCAAACATATAAAGAACGCCCTCATTAAAATCCATCATATCTGTCCAAACTCCCTTGTCATGGAATTTTGCCCTGCCCCATATATGGCGGTAATTATAAGGATCAAGCGATGGGTTCCCCGGCGTCACAGCGCTATATAAGCAATAAATATTATTGTAGGCGTCAACGGAAATCTGAGGATGACTGGAAAGTCCAACTCTGTAACTTGGAGCGGCAACAATGGTATCGCCGGGATTTGGTCCGTCAAATACATATCCGAGCAAATTGCCATGAACGTCGAGACTGTCAAGAATAAGACTATCCTGAACCATCGGCATTGTTGTATTCCAGTAAATAAGTCCATTTACATTAACATAAATATACTTTGCGCTTGCCGCCATATAGCCGCCGCCCTTGCCAAACGCCATGTGAATGACGCCTGAATGGTCCATCTCTACCGCAACAGCGCCGTCTCCGGCATAAAATGGCGGCATATCCGTAGTTCCGACGGGTAATTTTTTGTTTGCATTTCGTAATACGGGGATTTTTGCCCAGGTAGTTCCGTTATCAGTTGATTTCATGATGAATGAATCTGTCCAAGGTCCTGACACGCCAAAATATATGGTATCTCCATGAGGAGAACCCCAGCTATACTGGTCGCCGTTATATGCATCCTGATTAATTGAATCCATGCCAGGCAGAATAACCGCGCTTTTGTCCCAGGTTGCGCCGCCATCCAGCGAACGGTAATATAAAAGGCAGCCATCCATGCCCATGTATTTTACGCCTCCATTGCCTGTTGGCGCGGTGAGGGCGAGCATGTGAACATAAGTATTGGTTGGACCTGACGTCATTACCCTTGGCCACAATAAACCTGTGCAGGGGGGAGGCGAGGCGATAAGGGTTTGTGTCCAGCTACCGGTACCTTTTACAGGGCGCGTATTCATTGTCATAGGAGCAGTGCCGCTCTGGTGGGCAATAACTATTTCACCATTTCCTTTCCATTTGTCCATAGTTGGCCAGCCTGTCCTGATAGTTTCGATTCTTGCTGTAGGAGCCGGTCCCCAGGAAGTCCCATTATAGTAATTGTAACCGGTTCCGCGGTCGGTATAACTGGTTTCGAGCTGCGCTTTTGTCCATGCGGCTGAAATTGTTCCATCGGGCCATACGATCAACCGGTTATCAATTGTTGCATTTGACTGAGCATCATAACGTGTGTCTCCAATGATATCCTCAAGGGTGGATTTCGATTGGGTGAGAGCATTGCCTGTTTGTTGCGGCGATAATGGATTATCAATTGCAACATTGGGAACGGCTTGTCCTCTCAGGTGTTTTGGGTTTGAATATTTAAGGTTTTGAGCTATCAAAGCCACCCCAAAAAAAAGCGCAATCGCAAAGAGTAAGATTCTTTTCATGGTTTTTGGTTTTTAGTTTAACATATAACTGTTTTTTTCACAAAGATAGAAGAAAAATAAATTCAGATAATCCTTTTCATCGAAAAATATAGTTTCCGGGTAAATATCATTTTCACACTTTATCATTGTTGCGTAAGGCTCTTTCTTTAGTGTCAACCGGAATGATGGTTGAACGCTGAAAATCAATGTCATCAGAAAATAGTTTCCGATATGTTACATGCCGTTTGGCAAATGTAGCGCCAACCGATTCGTGAAGCGCACGCATTTTTGGATTGAAATCGCCTACCCATGAAAGTTCAAGTTCGGTGATATGAGGCTTTTTCTTCATTTTTTCATTCAGATGCCAGAAAATGCCGGATTCAACGCCATAACGTTGATATTTTGGTTTTACGCCCATGATAACGATACGGGTGCGCGTCATGGTTTTCCTGTATTTGAGCCATAAAAATTTCAACTTGTTCCAAAGATGAAGTTTGCCGTGAAGGTATTTCAGTATCTGGTTGACATCGGGAAACTGGATGAGAAAGGCAATTGGTTCATCATTATGGTAAACAAACCAAATCATTTCAGGATCGACAAATGATTTTGCTTTTGCCAGACTACGCCGTAATGTGGCAACATCCATTGGAGTAAAGTTCTCGTGAAACTTCCAGGCGTCGTCGTAAACCTCTTTAAGGTCGTTGATATATTTATCGGCAAGGTTATAAGTAAAATGATGGAACGAGAGTTCCGGCTTGCGCATTGACCATTCGGCGATTTTCCAGAACCGGTCGGGAAAGGGTTTGGTAAGATCAAGGTGGTTGGAAACCTGTTCAAAGTAGAATTTAAACCCGTAATTTTCAAAAAGTTGTTTATAATACGGTGGATTATAATTCATTCCAAAACCGGGATGGATAAATCCTTCAACAAGCAAACCCCAGTTTACATCGTTTTCGCCAAAGTTTATCGGACCGTCCATTGCCATCATCCCGCGGGCTGCCAGCCAATCGCGCGAGTGATTAAACAGAATATTTGCCGCAGACTGATCATTTACACATTCAAAAAAACCCATTCCACCGGTAGGTTGTTGAAATGTAAACGCTTTTCGTTTGTTGATGAAAGCAGCAACCCGTCCAGTAATATTGCCATGATCATCAATCAGTATCCATCGAATCGCCTCGCCATGCTGAAAAAAGTTGTTTTTTGCAGGATCAAATATGGCTTCAATTTCCGAATCCAGGGTGCGTACATAATGCGGATCGCCTTTGTAAATGGTATCCACCATGTTGAGAAACTGTCTCGCAATGCAACGGTTTGTTACTTCAATTACCTTCATTAATCAAAATCTTTTACGGTTACCCAACAAACTTAACACTTAACACTTAACACTTAA
>JBAXRP010000166.1:0-10044 GCA_037131145.1 Bacteroidota bacterium | reverse complement strand
TGCAGAACAGAAAAAATTGCTTCAAAAAATCGGGGTTACTATTCCGTAAGAAATAAAGTTACAGTTTAAAATTTCATTGCTATGAAAAAAATCCTTACAGCCGTTTTCCTGGAATTCATTTTTGCAGGAGGCCTATGTGCCCAGAATCCCAACATTCAGATCGGGTTCCCTAACGAATGGCCCAACGAACCATCCGTATGCATGAATCCTACCAACCCCGACGAGATCATGATCGGAACAGTGCCCGACAATTACTATACTTCAGATGACGGTGGATTGTCCTGGCAACACGGCGTGATTACATCTGCCTACGGCGTAAATGGTGATCCGGTAGTACTTGCTGACGCCAGCGGTAATTTTTACTATTTTCACCTGGTACCCGATCTGAGCCGGGTCGTTTGCCATAAAAAACAGGGGTTGCAGTCGCCCTGGAGCAGCGAGTCGTTTACCGCGGTTTACAACAACTACGACATTGACAAGGAATGGGCAACTTACGACCCCGTAACCAACAATCTCTATACATCCTGGAGCCGTTTCAACACCTGGGGCAGTTCCAATACACAGGATTCCACCGACATTTTCATTTCAAAATCCACAGATGGGGGACAATCCTGGGGAGAACAGAAACTAATCAGCAACATCGGCGGGAATGCAACCGGCGGATTTGGCAGCGTTCACGGATCATATCCTGCAACCGGTCCCAACGGGGAAGTCTATGTAGCGTGGTGGAGCCCTGCCGGACTTATGTTCGACAGATCAACCGACCAGGGCGAAACCTGGCTGGATACCGACATCAACTTGACCGGATTTCCTGTACAATGGATTACCACAATTCCAGGGATTCAAACCGGCGTCAGTTTCCCGATGATCGTATGCGACCGCAGTTCCGGACCGAATCATGGGACCATTTATATAAACTGGTCAGATAAAAGAAGTGGTGCAAACGATGCCAACATCTGGCTGTCCAAATCAACCGATGGCGGCTCAACATGGTCGGCGCCATTTCGGGTAAATGATGACGGTCCAGGCAGGCATCAGTTTTTCAACTACATTACCGTTGACCAGGTAACAGGTAAAATTTATGTCGTTTTTTATGACCGAAGAAATTACACAGATACCAAAACTGACGTTTACCTCGCCATTTCGGGCGATGGCGGTGAAACTTTTTCAAATTATAAAATCAGCGATTCACCGTTTGCACCTTACAGTTCGTTGTTTTTTGGTCACTATATCGGCGTAGCTGCCCACAATGATCATGTTTTTGCAACCTGGATGCGCATGGACGCAGGCGAGCTCACACTTTGGGGCGCCCGGATAGATCCCACAACAGTCGGCCTTGTCAATGAACCTTCCGTGCCGCATGCATTGGCGCAGAACGCCCCAAATCCCTTCCATGAATCCACTTTCTTCTCTTTTAAACTGGCGGGACAAACCAGTGTAACCCTGAAGGTCGTTGATATTTTCGGCAACAATGTTGCCACGCTCATCAATAATGAAAAGATGGAGGCCGGCAAACATACGGTTTGCTTCTCACCCGAAAAATTCAACCTGCCATCGGGGATATATCATTATTCCCTTGTCACAAACAATAAAACAATCACAAGGAAAATGATCTATGCAAGATAATTGCGCAGGCAATAGTCTTTCATACTTTTCATCTTTTCCGCCGGGGGCTGATTGCCTTCGTGCTTTATTATTAAAATCCAAATTCTGAGCCTCCTCCGAAAGGAAACAATTTGGACTAAAGTCCAGTAACTATCTGTTTATAAATTGCCACGACCTTAAGATCGTGGCAATTCGTCTTCACCCTTTTTGCGCAACTGTGTAATAAAAACCCTGAGATATTGGGTTTGTTCAATATACCCATTTTAACTTTGTATGCCTGCTTTCCTGCTTACACTGTTTTATCCATTAAAAGCGATGAAATATATCTTTATTGGTAGAACTATGAATTGAGGCAGGGACGATACAATAATCCTTATAACTTAATAAACCGATCCAACATTTTTAAAAATGATGCGACATCAATAGGCTTGGTCAAATAGTCGACAGCGCCGGCTTTCAACAACCTTTCAATCTGCTGAGGCATTGCGTCGGCGCTGATAATAACCACCGGGATGTTCTTTATTTTCTCTTCTTCCCGAAGAAGCCTTATCACTTCATTCCCTGGAATGTCGGGCAAATCGAGATCAAGTAAAATACAATCCGGTTTGCAATCGGAGGCAATTGTAACAGCATATTTTCCATATCTCGATGTAATAAAGCGGATTGCCGGGCGATGCATCGCAATAATTTTTTCAACCAATTGAGCATTCGGAATATTATCTTCGATGTATAAAATGGTTCTGGTTATTAATGGAATCTCCGTATTGGCGCCGATTAACTCTGCTGTTAGTTTTTCTTTATCCTCATTTTTTTCTATACCGGTTGTTTGAAATTCGACCAACGGCAGCTCAATCCAAAATGTGCTTCCTTCTCCAGGTACGCTTTCCACGCCAACAGTCCCACCCATTGCAGTCATCAGATTTTTAACAACCATCAACCCAAGTCCGGAGCCTTCGATATCGGTTTTATCAGCTCCTATGCGCTCGAAAGGTTGGAAGAGTTTTTTGACGTCTTCAGGCTTAATTCCAGAGCCTGCATCGCTTATTGAAATCCTTACCAAAGATATTTCCGACGCCGCAGTTTGTTGTAATTTGGTTTTTATTAATATCGAACCGCCTTCTGAGTTGTACTTTACGGCGTTGTTAATCAGATTAATGAGAACCTGCTGAAAACGCTGCCTGTCGGCTCTGACAAAAAGCAGGTTATCGGGCGAATATTCAAGTGTGGTTTTCAGACCCCGCTTTTGAGCGGAAGGTTGTGCAACATCAAGCATTTCAATAATAATACCTCTAAGTTGAACCGGTTCGGGAGAGAATGAAATCCGTCCTGACTCTATCCCCGAAATATCGAGCACTTCATTGATTAAATTAAGCAGATGATTTCCGCTGTTTAATATGTAATTTACACTTTTCCGGTGCGACAGAGCGAGTTCGCTCATATTCATCAATTGGGCAAAGCCAAGTATCGAATTCATTGGCGTTCGCAGTTCGTGGCTCATGCGAGAGAGGAATTCGCTTTTGGCAACATTGGCTTTTTTGGCTTCGTCCATTGCGTTCATTATTTCTTCTTCCGCCTGCCTGTGTTCGGTCATATCAATGGAGATTCCTCCAATCAGAGGGTTTTGACCGGCAGCCCCGATAACAAACTTTTGTGTTTCATAATGATGTACTTTGCCATCCAGATTAGTAAAAGATTCTTCAATTTTCTGATAGCCGGTTTGAAGCGTTTTCCGGTCATCCTCAATAATCCTATCTGAAGTTTCGATCCCAAAAGTTTCATGCAAAGAAAGTCCTATCCATTTTGAAGCGCCTAATGCAGTATCCATTGCATTATTTGCATAAATCAGTTTGCTTTCGTGATCTTTAATAAAAACAAGGGCAGGCAAATAGTCCATGAACAACGAAAATCTGGTTTCGCTCTCTCTTAGCGCCTGATCCATTTGCCTAAGCGCCGTGACGTCTATTAATGTACTGAGAATTGCAATAATATTTCCATTATCATCAGTTAGTGGTTTTGAATTGTTTAGCACAGTTACAATTGAACCGTTTTTGTGTCGGAGATTATGTTCGTAGCTCATGAGTCTGCCGCCGGACATAATTTTTTCCTGGGCTGGCGCAACTTTGTCCCGATCGGCATCTACATCCGAAATGCTCATTTGGAGGAATTCCTCAAGTGAGTAGCCGAGTAAATCTAATCCGGCTTGATTGACATTGAGGAAGTTCTTCTTTATATCGAACATGCAAATTGCTGATGCAGATTCGTCGAAAATGCTCCGGTATTTTTCCTCACTCTCCCTTAGTAATTCTTCTGCCCACTTACGTTCAGTGATATCCTGATGAGTTCCCGACATCAGGAGCGGTTTGCCATCATCAGTCCAGGTGTGAACTTTGCCTCTGTTTAAAACCCAAATCCAGTCGCCATTTTTGTGTAACATTCTAAATTCAAGGGAAAAATAATCTAATTCTCTTTTGAAGTGTTTTTCCTGTAATTCAAGCGCTTTTATTAAATCATCAGGATGGATGAATCCAATCCAGGTTTCGATGTTTACCGGTGAGAGTTCATCCAGAGTATAACCAATTATTTGGAACCATCTTTCGTTGAAAATGGTTTCTCCCGTTTGGATATTCCATTCCCATGTCCCAACGTTTGTGCCTTTGATAATATCGGCAAGCCGTTGTTTTCTGAGTTCAAGCTCTGCTTCAATCAACATCCGCTTTTCAATTTCATTCTCAAGGTTTTTGTTGGTTTCGGTTAATTGTGCAGTTCTTTCAATAATTCTTTTTTCGAGGGTTTCGTTAAGATCGCGGATTTTTTGCTCGGCAAGTTTTTTATCAGTAATGTCAATATTTACGCCTTTTAAGGTTATTAAAGTATCTCCGTCAAATTCAGGAACAATATTGTTTTGCACCCATTTTGGTTTACCGTCAGGTAAAATCAGGCGTAAATCAACACTTGTCGGTTTCCGGTTTTGATATATCTCCGTCAGCTTCTCATCAATCAGGTGTTTGTCGTCGGGATGCACAATTTTGTTGAAGGCGTCGTTTGAAACTTCTTTTCCATCGGGCTTAAGTCCAATGAGGTGGTAATAATTATCTGACCAGATAACTTTACCGGTAATGAGATTAAATTCCCAGCTACCCATTCTGGCAATTTTCTGGGAATAATTGAGCGCCGCTTCGCTTTGTTTCAGGATTTCTTCATCCTGTTTAATTTTGCTGATGTCGGTTGTTGTTGCTGATAGATAAAGTGGTATATGGTTTTCATCAAAAATAACATTTGCCGTCATCAGCGATGGAAATGTTGAGCCATCTTTCCTGGCATGGAAAACTTCTTCGGAAGTAAACCCTGATTTAGTTTTTATAAGCGCCGCCAACTCTTCAACGCGTGGCAGTTGCTCCTGATTATGAACTGCCATGAAATTTTCGCCAATCAGGTGGCTTGCTTCCCAACCTACCATGCAGGCAAAGGTATTGTTGACATAAATAAAATTCCCGTCCACCGAAGAAATGGTCGCTCCATAGTTGGCGCTGTCGGAGATGGTGCGGAACTTGCGTAATTCGGCTTCAGCCAGTTTGCGTTCCGAAATATCGCGGATTGTAACCAACGTCCCTGTATGTGTTCCGGTTTGGAATTTTGAGCCGTTGAGTTCTCCAAAAAAGTTAGAACCATCGTTACGCTTCATCCGCATTTCGAGGTTTTTGGTAGTTTCACCTTTTGTCAATGCGAGGCGAAACTCATTCAGAGCTTTTGAAAGAACCGATGTATCCAGAAAATCGGCGAAGTGTTTGCCGCACATCTCCTCGGGCGAAATAAGGAAAATAGATTCAGAGGCAGACGAGGCAAAAGTTATGATGCCGTTTTTATCGGTAATTGCGATAAGGTCGCCTGATTGTTGGGTTATGGTGCGGAATCGTTCTTCGCTCTCGCGCAAGGCATTTTCTGCCTGCTTGCGGTCGGTGATTTCTCTGAAAACCCCATAAGCGCCTATGTAGTTATTATTTTCGTCGAATTTGGGGGTAGAACTTACAAGGAGGTATTTGGTATTTCCTTTTTTAGTAACTATTTGAAGTTCGTAAGAATCTGAAATTCCATGCTGTCTATTTCCGGTTTGCTGGCTGATTTTTTCTATTTCACCGGCGGCTAAAAAATCAAATAAAGAGGCTCCGGTAAGTTCGTCGGTTTCAAATATATTTGCGGCGGCAAGGTTGGCAAACTCAAAAACTTCGTTTTTATTTACGATGCCAATTCCTTCGGACTGGGATTGGATAATTGCCTGGAATTTATTCTCGCTTTCGCGCAAAGCATCCTGGGCATTTTTGCGCTCGGTTATGTCTTCAAAAATTGTGTAAACCATATCAGGCGCTGATTCGCCATCATTAAACAAAGGGAATGCGTCAATCTTTATCCAGCGACCTATTACCTCAGCGGGGTTAAATACCCCCATGATTACATTTTGAATAACTTTTTTGGTTTTAAGCGACACAATTGCAGGGTGTTCTTCGCCTGGAAAATCAGAACCATCTTCTTTGATTGCATGCCAGTTTGGGTCAAAAGAAGTTCTTCCCTGCATCTGATCAAGAGTTAAGCCGAGTATTTTCTGAGCTGCCGGATTAGCATTAATGATTAATCCTTCAGAATTTTGATAAACAATTCCTTGTACTGAAAGTTCAAAAAGAGAACGATGTGCTTTTTCGCTTTTTTGCAATGCAGTTTTCGCGTTCTTGCGCTCGGTGACATCCCTGAAAAAACCTACTAAATGGTTTTTCCCGTTTATTTTTACACTATGTGAATTGATGTCGGCGTAAAATATTTCCCCGTTCTTTCGGCGGCATTGGATATTTTCGGCAAGGGTTTTCTCTCTGCGCGATTGTCTTCCAAATTCGGCAAGGGTATCCTGAAAAGTTTCAACCGGATGAATATCGCTGACGCTCATGTTTCGTAGCTGCTCTTCAGAGTATCCAAGCAGGGTGCATTGAGCTGAATTAGCAAAGAGGATCATTTTTGTTTCCTCGTCGGCAATCATTATTCCATCGGCGCTTCCCTGAAAAATGGAATAATACTTGCTTTCAGAATCGCGCAAATAATCCTCTGCATGTTTGCGGTCGGTAATGTCGGCCATAGTCAAAAGGCACTGTTCACCCTTGCCTGCAACGATTCCCGAAAGGTGAACATAAACTGGTATTTGGCCTTTTGTCGCCAGGGTTACTTCGCAGGTTTCTTTGGTTTTTCCGGTAAAGACTTTTTCCAGAAAAAGATTAAAAACCGGTATGGTATCTTCAGAAACAAAACAGTTGAATTTGCTGTTTTGTAATAGCGAGCGGTCTTTGCCAAGCATTTGCGCGGCATTGAAGTTTAAATCAATGATTTCACTTTTGCGCGAAAGCGTAAAATAACCCATCGGCGCAAAATCGTAAAGTCCGGTATATTTTTCGGTGGCAAGTTCTGCATGATCCTTTGCCCTAATGAGTTCTTCGTTCAGAATTTCCAGTTCAATCTGGTGGATTTCCAGCTCCTGCATGAGTTTTAACATTTCCGTTTCCGAAAGCGGCGAGGCTACTTCTGACTGTTTCATTTTCAATCGCTCTACTGCCTGTTTACGAAGGCTGGCTGCGTCGGATTTATTGTTTTTTTTCATGGGAAATCCAAATTACTTGTCAATAAAAGTTGATAAATTATAAAGTCAGCAGCCTACAAAAACAACCCAATCAATTTGGAGTAATCCTCTTCCAACATTCTCACATTCCCGCCATTTACTTTGTTATGAACCATTGATTCAAAGATTGGTTTACGGAGATCGCCAGCAATATTCAGATCGGAGAGGCGCACAGGGCACCCAATGGATTTGAAAAAAGTTTCGATGCGAACTATGGACTGGTCGGCTGTGAGAGGTTCGTCAAAAAGTGCGGAACCGAGTTGTGCAATTCTGTCGGCAATGCGGTCTTTGAAGCGACGCATCCAGGCTGGATAGACTATTGTCAGCGAAGCGCCGTGGGGAACATCATACAACAATGAGAGGATATGTCCTGCGCTGTGTACGCCCCAGTCGCCGGTAGAACGTCCGTACATTGTCATTCCATTCAATGCCATGGTGGCGGCGAACATAATCTTTTCACGGTATTCATAGTTCTGTAAGTCGCCGAGTAACATTGGTCCGTATTTCATGGCTTCCTTAATGATGGAAATAACGAAACGGTCGGCGAGAGTTGTATCGCCAATGCCGAACCATGCTTCGAAGCAATGGGCAATGAGGTCGGCGATTCCATAAGCAGTGTAGTCGCGAGGAACGGTGAGGGTAAGCGCAGGGTCGAGAAATGAATGTTTCGGGAAGGTAAGCGGCGAACCGAATGCCGATTTCTGTCCCAGCGCATGGTTAGAAACCACTGCAAACGGATTCATTTCGGTACCTGTTGCGGCAAGGGTAAGAACAGCTACAATCGGAACAGCCTTGAAAGCTTTGGCTCCGGTGAAGAAATTCCATCCACTATGTTCTACCGGAATCGTCACCGAAATAATTTTCGAAGAATCAATAACGCTTCCCCCGCCAACGGCAAGGATTACATCAACATTATTTTTCCTGCCAACAACTGCAGCGGCGTCAACATCTTCTATTGCCGGATTTGATTTTATTCCATTGTATTCGCATACTTCGAAGCCCTGTGATTTCAGATCGGCGATGATTCGATCATAGAGTCCGCTTTTTTTTATAGAACCTTTTCCGTAAACAAAAAGTACGCGATTGCCATATTCTTTAAGCGTGGTTCCGAGGGTAGAAAGCATAATTTTCCCGAAATGAAGGGTTACAGGATTATAGGCTGTGAAATTTTCCATGATTGAGTAGGTTTTTATTAATAATTTATAACAGATTTTCTTGCATATTTTGTAGAATAAAAAGGAGATTTTCGCAGTAAAACCTTTGAATCAACTTTCAAAAGTACAACTTAATTGCAGTTGTTACACGACGAAGGATGAAGGAGGCGTGGACAGCTTACCAACTTACCAACTTACCAACTTACCAACTTACCAACTTACCATCTTACCATCTTCCGGTAAATTTTCCACGAACAATCGTACCTTTGCCGCCCTGAAATTCTAAAACCTCAGCTTATGTACGGAACATTCAAAGACCATCTTCAGAAACAACTCGATTCGATAACTTCCGAAGGATTGTATAAAAAAGAACGCATACTTGTCACGCCACAAGGAGTAGAAATAAAAACCGACCATGGGCATAAGGTACTTAACTTTTGCGCCAATAATTATCTTGGGCTGTCCAACGATCCGCGGGTTATGGCGGGCGCAAACTATACATTTTTCAGGTATGGCTTCGGAATGTCGTCGGTGCGGTTTATCTGCGGCACACAAAAGATTCATAAAGACCTTGAAGCAAAGCTGAGTGAATTTCTCGGTATGGAGGACACTATTCTTTATTCTTCGGCTTTTGACGCTAATGGCGGGGTGTTTGAGCCACTTCTCGGCGAACAGGATGCAATCATTTCCGATGAATTGAACCATGCTTCGATTATTGATGGCGTAAGACTTTGCAAGGCGCAACGTTTTCGTTACAAAAACAACGACATGGAAGACCTTGAGGAGGTTCTTCAGGATGCCGGTGAAGCCCGCTTCAAGTTGATTGTGACAGATGGCGTATTTTCTATGGATGGCATTATTGCCAAAGTTGATAAAATATGCGATCTCGCAGATAAATACAATGCTCTGGTGATGGTTGACGACTCCCATGCCACCGGGTTTGTTGGTAAAACCGGACGTGGAACCATTGAACATTGCAACGCTCAGGGAAGGGTTGACATCATTTCCACTACCTTTGGAAAAGCGCTTGGAGGCGCTTCGGGCGGTTGCATATCAGCAAAAAAAGAGATCGTCGAAATACTGCGGCAACGCTCCCGCCCATACCTCTTTTCAAACACTCTTACGCCTGCTATCACCGGCGCAACGCTTGAAGTGCTGACAATGCTTTCGGAAACCACTGCGCTTCGAGACAAACTATTCGAAAATACCCAGCTTTTCAGAAGCGGTATGGAGCAGGCAGGTTTCCGCATCGTACCCGGTATCCATCCCATCGTCCCCGTTCTTTTCGGACATCTTCCCAACGACGCCAAACTCTCGCAGGATTTTGCCAACGAACTGCTCGAAGAGGGAATTTATGTAATCGGTTTCTATTACCCGGTTGTCCCAAAGGGTAAATCGCGCATCCGCGTGCAAATAAGCGCGGCTCATTCAATGGAGCAAATCGGCTTTGCGTTGGATAAGTTCAAAAAGGTGGGGAAAAAACTGGGAGCGATTTGAACCTTTTTCGGGAAGCGACCGATAGGCTTTCTCCCACTACTTTACGCCCCTCCCTAAATTCCTCCCCAACAAGGTAGTGACTAACTAGGGTCTGCTGAATAACCCCTTATTAGCTGATCGTGCGATATTTATACC
>JBAXRP010000165.1:0-10063 GCA_037131145.1 Bacteroidota bacterium | reverse complement strand
ATAGATTGAATAGATTGAATAGATTGAATAGATTGAATAGATTGAATAGATTGAAGGGATTGAAGGGATTGAAGGGATTGAATTTTATTCACAGCATTTTGGTTTTTGAAATTGTTCTGTTTTTTTGTTCTGCGCCGCTTCCATTTTGGGGCTAAGGTAAGGAATTCCGAGGTTCATTCCACGTAATACGAACAGGATTCCGATCAGAAGTATTAAAAAAGGAACAATCCCTTGCATCCGTCGCCGGAAAGCAGCGGTGAAAAAATTTCCGAGAAGTGAAAGAACCATCAGGGCAGGAACGGTTCCAATCCCAAAAATTATCATATAAAAAGCGCCATTCCAGGGAGTTGTTGACAACAAAGCGCCGGCTAATGCCACATACACGAGACCACAGGGTAAAAAACCATTCAGGATGCCGATCATCCAGATGGAAGTATAAGTACGTAAACCGAAAAACCTTCCGAATGACTTTTTGAATCCCATCAGCAAACCATCGAAAATAGTTGTGATTTTACTACCGTGAAACAAAACTGGAAAACCAACGCTTAAAATCATGATCGTCCCTACTGCAATAGACACCCACTGTTGTATTCCCCAAATGTGAAGACCCAATCCCAACAATCCAAAAATCAGTCCAAGAAATGCATATGTAGTGACTCTTCCCAGGTTATACAGCAAACTGCTGAACACTTTCGTCTCCCACGATTGCTCCCTGAGCGGCAGTGAAACCACGATCGGGCCGCACATGCCTAAACAGTGGAAACTGCCTAATAAACCGATGATGAGAGGTTGAATGTAATCCATATGGGTTGAGGTATGATTCAAAATGTAAATAGCAAAATGCAAAACGCAAGATGAATGGCAATTTACCGTAATGTAGGTTTCGGCAGGTTAAAAAATTGAAATATCATGGTGCTTAACAAGGCGGGTATGCTTCGTTTCCAGCTTTTAAAGCGCCCTCAATTGTTCCGTTTAAATGTTGTGAACCAGGAAAAAAGAATTCATCCGGGTCATAAGTCTCGCTGCTGCATTTAAAAATAGCAAACTGCCATTTATCGAGTTTCCCCGTATATTTTAATCTGGCAATCGGGCTATTATAATCTCCTTCTATTCTGTTTAAATAGAGAAAGTTCCCAGTAAATTTGGCATTGTATTCCAAGCCGGAATTCTTCTTGAATGTTTTTTTGTTGAATTCAGAAATAATACTGTTGGCTTTTTCCCTGATCTCCTCCGGAATTGTTGACTTTGTCATGTGTTTGTTTTTTATTAACGATAACTGGCTGATATATTTCTTATCATTGTCATATTGCTACTCTCTTGTCGTATAAATAAGTTTGAAAATCAATGAACGTGTTTCTAATTGTCGCTATGTCGCCAAGTTCCTTTTTAGCGTCTGCAATTGCATGATATTTTAAAACTAACAAATCGCCAATTTTCGTTTCGTCCAATTCTTCAACGCCTTCTTTAACATACTGGCTTAAAACGAAATTTAAAAACTCCTGTTGTTTTGGGTCATAGTTATACAAATGTATTTTTGCTTTGTCTGCTCGTATTGCTCTTTCAATGATGTCTGAATGGAATGCGATATAAGCCAAAACATCATATAAGTCGCTGTTTTCAGCGTTTAATATTCTTTGGAATTCTTGCAGTTGTTGTTTAGCAAATCCTTTTTCTGAAAGTTCTGCCAGCAGTTTCTTTCTTGTGTCAGGTTTGCTCCAAATTGTTCTCAATTCATCTTCACTTTTGAAAAGTTCAGGCAATGCTCCGAAAAGAGATTCCAAAAATTCTTCTGCTGAAATTGGCCTGCCGTCTGGACTCCAAAACGTAGTTTTAACCATGTGCTGAAACTGTCGCCCTTTCCCATCAGCCAATTTCACTTTTATCATACGCATCGAAGGCGTGTCGCATCGGCACATTACATATCCACAAACCTCACAAGGCTCTGGTTCGGTTTCTCTTACACAAATACAGGGAGTTTGCCAGCAAAATTGGCAAGGGTTTTTTTGTGGTCTTGGCTCAGGTGTTTCGGGTTCTTCGGGTTCTCCATCCCATTCGGGGTCGCTGAAATGATGATGTGCTTTTACAAAATCATAAATGGTAAAATAATCTTTCCCGTCAAATAAACGAGTACCTCTACCAATGATTTGTTTAAATTCTATCATTGAGTTTATTGGGCGGAGCAAAACTATATTTCTCACTTCGGGAGCATCAACAACAGTGCTCAACTTTTGGGAAGTAGTTAGTATGGTTGGAATGTTTTTTTCATTGTCTTGAAAATCCCTTAAATGTTGCTCGCCTATTTTTCCGTCATTCGCCGTTACTCTGTGGCAATAGTTCGGATTTTTCGATGTTGCATATTGATTGATTAAATCACGAATTGCCAATGCATGGAATTGAGTTGCACAGAAAACCAAAGACTTCTCGGTTTGGTTAATTAAACTCATGAATATTTTCACCCGATATTCTTCCCGTTCTTTAATCTCAATGATATGGTTAATTTCTTCTTCTGTGTAAACTTTCCCTTCTTCAATATCACCTTCTGTTATTGTGTCATCAGGGGTAAAAATATACTCGTCAATGCTGGTGTCAATTTGTTTTACTTTAAAAGGTGTCAAGAAACCGTCATTGATTCCTTCTTTCAGTGAATACACATAAACTGGCTCACCAAAATAATTATATGTATCTGCGTTGATGGTGCGTTTTGGTGTGGCTGTCAAACCTAACTGAACTGCAGGCTTGAAATATTCCATAATAGCCCTCCAACTGCTTTCGTCATTGGCTCCGCCACGGTGACACTCGTCAATGATAATGAAATCAAAAAAGTCTTTTGGATATTCTCCAAAGTAAGGTGTGTCATTTGGCCCGCTCATAAAGGTTTGGAAAATGGTAAAAAACACATTTCCGTTTTTGGGTACCTTGCCTTTTTTCTTGATGTCACTCGGATTTATGCGAACCAAAGCATCTTCTTCAAATGCCGAAAAGGCATTGAAGGCCTGGTCGGCTAAAATATTTCTATCGGCTAAGAATAAAATTCTCGGACTTCTTTGCCCGTCATTTCTAATATTCCATTTAGCCTGAAATAATTTCCATGCAATTTGAAAAGCAATGGCTGTTTTTCCTGTGCCTGTGGCTAAAGTCAACAATATCCGGTCTTTGTTTTCGGATATTGCTTCCAAAACTTTGGTGACAGCATTTTCCTGATAGTAACGCGGTTGCCATGTGCCACTTCTGTCCTCAAAAGGTATTGCAAGTAACTTTTCACGCCAGGCAGATGCAACTGGTTGGAGCTTATTTTGTTCTCCAAAAGTCATTTCCCATAACTCATCAGGCAAAGGATAAACATTTACTTCACCTTCTGTTCCTTCCTGCATATCGATGAGATAAATCCTTAAACCGTTTGTGCTGTAAGTAAACCGAACTTGTAACATACCAGCATAATCTTTGGCTTGCCCAACGCCTTCGGTATAATATTTATCGCTTGATTTTGCTTCAATTACTGCAAGGTTTCTGTTTTTGTATTGAAGCGCGTAATCAGCTTTATCGGGTTTGCTGCGCTGACCATGCCCGATTAAACGACCTTTGTTGATAGGAAATTCCATACGAATACGGCTGCCTTCAACAACGCCCCAACCTGCTGCTCTTAAAACAGGATCAATTAATTCTGCTCTTGTTTCGGTTTCGTTCATTTCCTGCTTTTAATTGAAAACTTCATGATTAAAAATAGTATGAATCCCTGAAACAAAATTTTTAAAACTTATGGACCGGTTTTGCTCAACCTCCATAAATTTTGAGATTTCTCTTGACGATGCGATTTCTTTATACTCGGGTAAAATTTTCTTTAACTTATCTTTGGCATTCAATAAATCCGGATTCCGAAACTGAGCTTTTCGTTTGAATTTATTGCTTTTAAAACTGGGGTAAGCTTTTTCAACAGCCGACAAATCGCCCAAATACCACGACTCCAATTCACGGCAAACAATCCTGATCAGAACAGGAATAGTATGATCGCCACATTTTTCAGATAAGTCGTTTTTAAGAATTTTGCAATCAGCGCTGTCCTGGTCGTGCAGTATTATTATTGCAACCGGTTCATGCCAATTGTCAAAAACCCTGACCTTTGAACGGATTGACTTTTGCAGGTCTGTCTTACCCTGATGCTTTCTGATATAATAGTTTTCTTCATTTTTCCACCTTTCCGGAACTATTTTTGGCAGCAATTCCTTCAAACATTCTTCCATTGATGGTTCTTCCACAAGTATTTCAATCCTACCCATTATCATCTTGATTTAGGACTGCTACCAGTAAAATAACCCTGCGACCATAAATAACCCAGTTTATCACCTGCCAATGATAATTTTTTAATGGCAGGGTCATCCGATGCCCTTATTACAGAAGTATAACCATCTTTTTTCTGTAGCCAGAATACTTCACTGGGTTCAAGTGCATTTAGAAAGTCGGGCGAATGGGTGGAGATAAAAACCTGACCGCCCCTGTTGGCATATTCCCTGAATTCTTCAGCCAGTTCAGCTAAAAGTTCGGGATGCAGGTAATTCTCGGGTTCTTCAACACATAAAAGAGGATGTGGTTTGGGGTCGTTGAGCAGCATTAAATAGGCAAACATTTTTATAGTACCATCCGATACATAACGCGAAATAAACGGGTCTTTGAAACTACCGTCTTTAAATTGCAGAACAATTCTGCCATCGCTTGTTTCTTCAGCTTTTACCGAATTTATGCCCGGTATTCGCTGCTTTAGTTTTACAAGAATTTTATTAAAGTCATCGGGGTGGTTTTCAAAAATGAATTTGGTGTATTGTGCCAGGTTATTTCCTGTGGTTGATAAATGTTCGCTGATACCTGTATCGGAAACGGCCTGCGCGGCCTGAATCTGAAAATTTGAAACATACCAGTTTTCGAGTAACCGCCTGAACGAACTGATGGCTTTAAACCTTTGAAACTGTCCTAATCCCTTTATAGCAAGGATGTCGGGTGAATCGAGTTTTTGATTTTCCCGTTCATCTACAAAATTCTGTTTGTCGGTTTCAAATTTTTCCTCGTTGGTAATGGCTGTTCCTTCCCCTTCTTTAAAGTCGAGAAAATTATAGGGTTTACCGGTTTGTCCGCGCCGGTATTTTAAAATTTCCTTTTTTACAATTGGAATAGTTGTACCGGGTTTAACATCAATTGAAAGCTCGTAAGTGACCAAGGGTTGTTTTTCGCCTCCGGTTTCGGTGTTCCTTAATTTGATTATAATTTCAATCGGACCACTGCAGTTCCGTGAACGTAATTCGGCAATGCCCCCCCGCTTAGCAATCGCTGTGCGAATATTTTCACGCAAAGCATCGCTTAAAAACCCAAACACATCAAACAGGGTGCTTTTACCCGAACCGTTGGCTCCAAGAAACACACACAAGTTGCTCAGGTTGCGTATTTCAACTTCTTTGAACACCTTAAAATTTCGTATGGTCAGTTGCTCTATTTTCATTGTGTTCATTTTGTTACAAAATTAAGTCAATCTCGACTATGTTACTGATGCTCTTGATTCGGTTTCGTTCATTCGACTTCTATTAATTCGTTTTCAAATACTTTTTTTAAGATGGCAACCTCAAGTTCATTTATTAAAAGTTTTTTTGTGTTATTTTTTTCTGTTATTGTTTTTTTCAAAAGAATTACATTATCAAGAAAATTTACTACTTTTTTTCTTACTTCAAATATTGGATAAGGTATAGGTATTTGGTTTAATTGTGTTTGATTTAATTTAGGCTGTGCCATTCCACTAATAAAATCATCAAGCTTTATTGAATTTAAATAGTATTCAACAAATCGTTGACTTTCAGTGTCATCAAATTTCAAAACATGTGCATGATTGTTAACCCAAGTTTTACCAGATATTGAAAATGCTATTGGGTAAGTACGTGCCAATAAATTAGCTCCATCTTCAGAGACTAATAATAAATTTTCATCAAAAATAAAATCTTTAACATAATCTACTATTCCAGATGCGCCATAATAAGGAATATCTCCTTTAGTTCTTTTATGTTGTGTTATTGGAATTCTTTTACTGTCAAGATTACTTGCAATCTGATTTAGTCTTTTAATTGGCCAAGATTGATTTTTAAATAAATCTTGTAACTCATTCATGTTTAATTCTTTTATAGAATTTACTATATCTATAGACTCTTCATCTATTACTTCAATTTCTGATAATATCTCATCCGTAGAGCGAAATGATTGTTCAACTTTTCCGTTTGAATTTTTCACACTCAAATCATAATTACTAATATTAATATTTGAAATGTCAAACGTCCATGATTTTTCAGATTCAGCAAAAGTTTTCTGTAAGGTTTTGAATTCTATTAAATCATCGTCATTTAAGGGTGAAGTTTTACCAAGGCTTCGGCCTGGCACACATTGGTAATACCAGGTTTTTTGGGTTGGTTCTCCTTTGGTAAAAAACAAAACAACAGTTTTCACTCCTGCACCCAGGAATGTACCTGCCGGCATATCAAGGATTGTGTGCAGATTGCAACTTTCCAATAAATGTTTACGCAATGAAACGGAAGCATTGTCGGCATTGCTCAAAAAAGTATTTTTAATTACGATACCTGCTCGTCCGCCAGCTTTCAAACTTTTAATGAAATGCTGTAAAAATAAAGAAGCCGTTTCACCAGTTTTGATGTCGAAGTTTTGTTGCACTTCTTTTCGTTCCTTACCTCCAAAGGGTGGATTGGCAAGAATTACATGGTAACGGTCTTTTTCCTGAATATCTCTGATGTTTTCCGTCAGTGTATTGGTGTGAATGATATTTGGCGCTTCAATGCCATGCAAAATCATGTTCATTACTCCAATGATGTAAGCCAGGTTCTTTTTCTCTTTTCCGTAAAGCGTATTTTCTTGTAATTTCTTAAGATTAGTTGTGTTTCTCTCCATGCGGTCGTACATGTAAGCGTATGCTTCACACAAGAAGCCCGCACTTCCGCAAGCTGCATCATAAATTTTTTCACCAACTTGAGGGTTGACAACTTCAATCATTGCACGAATCAAAGGACGCGGGGTGTAATACTGTCCGCCATTACGCCCGGCATTACCCATGTTTTTAATTTTGGTTTCATACAAGTGGCTTAGTTCATGTTTGTCCTTAGAACTTCCAAAAGGCAGTTCATCAGTCATTTCAATTATTTCACGAAGGTTGTAGCCACTTTTTATTTTGTTATTGAGTTCACTAAATATTTCACCGATTTTATATTCGATAGATTTAGGATTGTCAATAGATTTAATTTTGAAACCTGCCAAATATGGGAATAGTTTCAGGTCAACAAACTGCACCAAATCCGAACCGGTAATGGCTTTGTGATGGTCGGGTTTTCCGTCTCCTGATTTAGGCATTGCCCAATTAGGCCAGCGGAATTGTTCTTCAAGAATTAAAGTATATTCTTTTCCTTCCAATGCGGCTTCGTCCGCTTTTTCTCTTTCCAATTCATCAAGGTAGCGCAAGAACAAAACCCATGAGGTTTGTTCGATGTAGTCTAATTCGCTGTCGGCGCCTGCATCTTTGTAAAGTATGTCGTCTATATTCTTAAAAGTCTGTTCAAACATTATTTAAATTCTTTAATACTTCTCATTTCAATTAAAAGCAAATGTACCAATATCCAATTATGTGCAGGTAAGAAAACAACTCTTTTGCAAACGTAAGTTGTGGGTTGGATTGTGTGGTTTGCAAATGTGCGGTTTTGTGCAATGGCTGTTCATTTTATCCTTTTCTTTTTTCTGGAATAATGTAGTAAATTTTCTGCTGTGTCGTTATTTTACACCTGCCGGTAAGGTTCGTTATCCACACCAAAGAGAATCCCACGGACTAAAGTCCGTGGGATGGCCTACATCGTATCCTTCCTGCCGGTAACCGCTTTATTCCACTGACTAAAGTCCATGATAACTGACAACCTGCTGCACCTGATTTTTCAGTGATAGGGACATTTCTGATCACGCATCTGCCAGTGTTTTCAATCCGTATCTAAATGTACAAATTTATCCCGTTCAGAGTATAAGTCAGGTTATGGAATAAAGATCACTGTTTCCTGATAATATCCCTTCCCTGCTGCAATCCAGTCAGCTTTGACAACATACTTACCGTGCATGAACTTTGATATCGGAATATTCATGCATCCCGCAGTATCAGCAGAAACAGGAATAATCACATCTCGGGTTTCGTCGGACGGACGGTAAACGTCAATATTGCCGGTCAACGGCTTTCCTTTGAAATCGTCCGGAAATTGAATGGTTAAATTGTTTTTATCGAGCGTGATCAACAATTTTCCAGTCAATTCATTGACATTACGCATCTTCACTAATTTTTCCTCATGGCGGAGCTCCTTTGGATAGTAATCCTCTTCCACAAGGCTCCAACGCTGGTTTAAAGAGTAGATTATAAAAGCCGCGCATGCCGTTAGAAAAATAACTATCACAATAAAAATTCCGGTTCCCCAATTCCATTTCATATTTTCCTATTTACCCGGACTGACAAATGTAGCGGTAGTTTCATCCAGTTTTTCTCCATTAGAGAAGACCCCGATTCCGATTTCCGTTTTGCCTTTGACGATATCAGCCCTATTCAAAAATACGAAGAAAACCACTTCACCCAATGACTGTTTAAAAATAATCGGTATAGATCCGATAACCTTTACCTCTCCTTTTGTGGTCAGAAGACGGATTTCGACTGGCAGATCGTGGTTGGTTTTATTGACAATCTTCATGCTGTACAGGTTGCTGATCATGCCCCCCTCCTGCTCCTGATACATCATCCCCGGTGAGCGAAGCACAGTTGCCTCAACCGGATTGCGGGTAATCAGAAAATAGGTAAAAGCAAACAGCAATGCTGCGAGAACAACTGTATAGCCACCAGAGCGTAAAGTGAAATGCCATGATTTATGCTCCGAAAGCATTTTTTCGGAGGCGTAACAGATTAAACCAGGTTTGAAACCAACCTTTTTCATCACTGAATTGCAGGCGTCAATGCAGCAGGCACAATTGATGCATTCGAGTTGTGTGCCGTTGCGAATGTCAATACCTGTGGGACAAACTGCAACACATTGATTGCAATCCACACAGTCTCCTTTTTTTAAATCAGCGCGATTCTCTCCTTTATGTCTGATACCGCGTGCCTCTCCACGCTGGTTATTGTAGGAAATGACAATAGTTTCGCGGTCGAGTAAAACACCCTGTAAACGGCCATAAGGACAAACGATTGTGCAAACCTGCTCGCGGAACCAGGAAAAAATGAAGTAAAATACAAAGGAAAAGATTGCCATAGCTGCCAATCCACCCACATGATTATAGGGATCATCGCTGACAAGTTTTATCCAGGCGTCTGATCCCATCAGGTACATCAGGAAATAGTTGCTGATGATGAAGGATATCATGAAAAAAATTCCATGTTTTAAAACGCGTTTAAAGATTTTCCTGACATTCCATGGGGCGGCGTCAAGCGCTCGTTGAGAATGTGCACTGCCATCAATCCAGTATTCGATTCTGCGGAAAAGTACCTCCATGAATATGGTTTGAGGGCAAGTCCATCCGCACCACAGGCGACCATAAGTAACCGTAAAAAGGATTGTAAACACCATCAATGAAATCATCCCGATAAAAAACAGGTTGAAATCCTGCGGCCAGAACTGAACGCCGAAAATTACGAAGGTTCGGTGCAGAAAATCAAAGAGCAACAGTTGTTGCCCGTTGATTTTAATAAACGGGGATGTAAAAAAGAATATCATCAGCAGTATTCCGACGATATTTCTCGCGGTTGTCAGCCTGCCTGTTGGCTTATTTGCATAAACCCAAATCCGCTTGCCGCTCTCGTCAATGGTGTATAACCTGTCGCGAAAGCCGTCGGTATCGTCGTGTGGCTGCATGTTACTTACAGGGGTCTCCCTGTGGCGCCTTGGGATTTGGAGGGCTGGTTCCTCTCAGAGTCATTGTAAAACTGGCAACTTTTTTTATCTGGGCGTCGGTAAGCTGGGTCTTCCATGAGATCATTCCCTTTTCAGGAACGCCGATAGTAATAATTTTA
>JBAXRP010000164.1:0-10114 GCA_037131145.1 Bacteroidota bacterium | reverse complement strand
CGCAAATATTTGGAACTATTTTGATTAGCGCGATCTCCCTCTTCCTTTTTGAGGATGGGCTTGGGTATTTGGACCTTGGAATTTGGCTCTACCTTACCAACTTACCAACTTACCAGCTTACCAGCTTACCAGCTTACCACCGTACCTGCTTGTTTATCGTGATTTTCCCGTTACCCGTCGATTAATCATATCGCTGCCTTGATTTCTGCACTAATTTCGCTTCATCAAAACAAACCAATTAAATTCTCTACGCCATGGAACCAAATGAAACAAAACACGACAATAGCCAGCAAATGAAAAAATATTTACTTGGCGTCATTGTAATTGCAGCAGGTTTTCTGTTGCTGTTATCCAATATCGGTTTTTTACCGTTTGAATTAAAACATATAATCTTTTCCTGGCAGATGCTGCTCATCGGAATAGGCGTAATAAGTCTGTTCAGCAGTGAGAGCCGTACGCCGGGAACCATCCTGATTCTGATTGGCGGGATTTTTCTCTTTCCCCGCCTCATTGAAACTCTTGGAATTGATATTCCTTTTAATGTATGGCATCTTTTCTGGCCCTTGATTCTGATTGGGATAGGCGCGCTGATACTCACCAAACGTTTACCCCGCAACGCATGGCAGCGCCCTCAGCGCCTTGTTAATAACCAAAACATGAGCGACGGTTTTATACAGGAGGAGAATATTTTCAGCGGAGGAAAGCAGCGGGTAATGCACCAGGTATTCCGCGGCGGACATATAAACTGCGTTTTTGGCGGTTCGGAAGTTGATCTTACACAATCCACACTTGGCGAAGGCGTTAATGAACTGGAAATAAATACTATTTTTGGCGGCGTTACCCTTATCGTTCCTTCCGACTGGAGAATCCAGCTTAAAATGACCTCCATCATGGGCGGTTTTGCTGATAAACGGTCGTATGTTAAAGAAAATCCCGACACGAGCCGGATTCTGATTATCAAAGGAAGCACAATTTTTGGCGGCGGCGAGATCAAAAGTTATTAGACATTAAGCAAACGCAATGGATCATCCTGTATTTCTCAATAAAAAATCCGTTTCTGTTTATTTTGGCTTGTGGTCCCTCATGGCGGGGGGCCACTTTGCCTTATTCTACTTCATATATTTACTACCAATTGAAATCTCGCTTGCCGACAGCCTGGTTTTTACCGGCATGTTCTGTATCATAGGAATCTCGATGTGGTATGTGGCGCGGTACAGCGTTCCGGATAAAAAGAATATCTGGAACGTAGTGTTTAACCATGCATCGTTTCTGGCGCTTATGCTCGCTGTGTGGAATGGACTTGGGTATGCAATACTAAGTACGCTTTTCAGTAGTAACAAGGTTTATAATGAACTTCTTGTTTTCTGGATTCCGTACAGGATTATCAGCGGCGTAATTTACTATATCGTTATCGCCCTTGTCTATTATCTGTTTATTTATTATGTCAATCTTCAGGAAAAGGTAAAGGTGGAATCGAGGTTGCGCGAAGTTTTGAAAGAGACGGAACTTAATATGCTTAAATCTCAAATCAACCCCCATTTTCTTTTTAACAGCCTCAATTCGATAAGTTCACTTACCATCACCAATCCCGAAAAAGCGCGTGAAATGGTGATTAAGTTATCTGATTTTTTGAGATATTCTGTTTCAAGTAACAACAACAGTTTTACCACGCTGGAGAATGAAATGTCCAACATCCGGCGGTACCTCGATATTGAGAAGGTGAGGTTTGGAGATAAACTTCAATTTGTATTTAAACTCGATGGGGGATGCCGGAATCACAAAATCCCAGTCATGCTGTTGCAGCCGCTTTTTGAAAATGCAATTAAGCATGGCGTTTATGAAAGTACCGAACAGGTAAGTATAGAAATGGACTGCGAATACAAGGATGGATACCTGGAGATCGTAATTGTAAACGATTTCGATCCGGAAGCCCGTCCCCGAAAAGGTTCCGGTATCGGGCTGAAAAACATCCGCGAGCGGTTACGATTGCTCTATAAAAACGATAAACTCCTGCGCACAAAAGTTGAAGGAACAAGGTTTACAGTAGCGCTCAGCCTCCCCAATACCGATATTTGTTAATTTTTTTTTAATTTCGCTATTCACCATTTCACCATTTCACCAGTTCACCATTTCACCATTTGACTTATGCTCCGAACCATTCTCATTGATGATGAACAGCCTGCAAGGGACGTTATCAGACATTATCTGAAAGATTTTACAGAAATCGAAATTCTTGGAGAATTTTCCGATGGCTTCAGCGGCTTGAAGGCTATTCAGGATATTAAACCCGACCTGGTTTTTCTCGATGTTCAGATGCCCAAACTTACTGGGCTTGAGTTGCTCGATCTATTGGAGCAGCCTCCGTTGATAATTTTCAGCACGGCTTATGATCAGTATGCCATTAAGGCTTTCGAGATGAATGCCATTGATTACCTTCTGAAACCGTATTCAAAAGAACGGTTTAATCAGGCCGTTCAAAAAGCGATTGCGATGGCGGGAAGCGGGATTGTGGTTTACGCTCCGGTTCAGAACCTGGTAAAAACCCTTGAAGAAAACCCTGAATTTCTTCAACGAATCGCAGTGAAATCGAGACATAAGGTGAGCGTGGTTCCCACCGATGAAATTATTTACCTCGAAGCGGAAGGCGATTATGTAATGATTCATACCAAAGACGCGAGACATCTGAAGGAAAAAACCATGAAGTTTTTTGAGACACATCTCGATCCATCGCAGTTTATCCGCATTCATCGTTCCTATATCGTAAATGCCAAATTTATTGACCGCATTGAATATTACGATAAGGAGAATTATGCAGTCCTCACCAAAAACGGCGATAAACTGAAAGCAAGTACCACAGGTTACAAAATTCTGAAGCAGGCATTGAATATGTAAAAATAGCTGGTAAGCTGGTAAGTTGGTAAGCTGGTAAGTTCGTCCCTCGTCCCTCGTCCCTCGTCTATTTTCTAATGATTACAAAGACTGTTCTTCGGTTTTTCGCACGTCCTTCTTCAGAATCATTTGAGGCAACAGGTATGGATTTGCCAAAGCCTTTATAGGTGAGTCGGGTTAATTCGATTCCCTTTTCGACGAGATATTTGTAAACGGATTCTGCACGGCTTTCAGAAAGTTTCAGGTTGCTGGCATCGTTACCGATATTGTCGGTGTGTCCCTGCACCTGAATGCTTATATTCGGATTTTCAAGGAGAAAATCGAACAGAAGGTCAAGTACCGCTTTTGATTCAGCTTGAAGCTCGAAGGAATTGAAAGGGAAATAGATGTCATTGATACGGTAAGATTTGTTGAGTTCAATCGGTTTCATTTCGATGTCAACCTTAGCAGGGAATTTGAAAAGGCTGTCGAATTTCGAAATATACTTCGATTCATATACATGGTCAGTTTTTTTAACTGTCATTATGTAGTCGCTGTTGAAAGGCGCTACAGCCACATAATTCCCGGTAATACTATCCATCGGAATTTCGGAAATTTTCCTGGTTTCCATATTCTTGAGTTCAATCCGGGCATTCAATGGTTCAGTTGAGAATTCCGATTTTACGTTGCCCCTGATGAACAACACTTTTTCGGGACGCGCGCTATCGTAAAGGTCGAAGGAATAGAGATCCCATCCGCCTTTGCCCTTGAATTTGTTGGAGGCAAAAAAGCCCTTCGCTCCATCCGTGCTCACGAAAAAACCTACTTCATCATCCGGCGAGTTAATCGGGTAGCCAATATTTTTGGGCTTTTGCCAGACTCCATTTTCATTCAGTTTGGTAAAAAAAACATCATATCCGCCAAGCCCCATTAGTCCATCCGATGAGAAATAGAGTGTTTTGCTATCGGGATGAATAAAAGGTGATTTTTCATTTCCCTTAGAATTAATATCAGATCCAAGATTAACCGGTGCGCTCCATTCCCCGTTGTCGCCTTTTATGGAACGATAAATGTCATAGCCGCCAAAACCGCCGCTTCTATCGCTTACAAAGTATAGTACTCTTCCATCGGCAGAAATAGTTGGTTGCGACTCCCATGAACCGGGTGAATTAATATTGGCGCTCACACTATGGATAGGTTGCCACGCGCCGCCAATATTTTCTGACAAATAAATATCACAGTTCAGATATTTTTTCACTGCATCAAACCGACAAACGGTGTAGTAAAGCGAGTTGTTGTCGGCAGTGAGCGTTGCCCCGCCTTCGTTATCGTTGATATTAAATGGTCTGGGCATCTCTTCTCCCGCTTCGAATACGCCGCTCGAATCGCAAAGGCTGAAAAAGAACTTTTCTTTCGTGCGCACTTCGCTCGTCAGGCTGTTCCGGTCGGGTTCCGATCTGATCTCCCTTGTAAACAATGCCATCTGATTATCGGGAGATAAAATTGGCAGATATTCATTTTCCGATGTGGAAATGCCTTCAACAACTTTCGGCTCAAAGGGAACCGGATTTTTCATTATCCCTGTTATAAACTTAGAATAATCAATAAGTTCCACGGCGCGATTGTAATCTTCATCCTTTTTGATTTTATCAACATCTTTGATAAACTCACTGAGATAAGCGATAGTCTTCTCGTAATCCTCACGCCCGTAACAGATTTCACCCATGTAGAAATATGTATAAATATCATAAGTAGGACACAATTCGAGCGCTTTCAGAAAATTCTTTTCAGCCTCCTTCAGGTTGTACCCTGTTTTCTTCAGATTGATTACGCCCAAAGCAAAATAAGCATCCACACATGCAGGCTCGGCGTCGAGAGCTTTTCGCATCTGCTGTCCGGCGAGAATATAATTTGATCGTTTAAGATAATCAATGCCTGCCTGATAGATCTTCTCGGTTTTCTTATCCAACTTG
Source organism: Bacteroidota bacterium (assembly GCA_037131145.1). Lineage (GTDB taxonomy): Bacteria > Bacteroidota > Bacteroidia > Bacteroidales > FEN-979 > CAIVAT01. The sequence continues at coordinate 5,273 of JBAXRP010000164.1, read as the reverse complement.
ATTTTACAGGGATCATCCGAAGTTCTCTCCTGAAAGCCATCGCCGATATATGAAAAAACATGAAGGAAAGAAAAAATCAATACAAATATAATTACCGATGATTTTGGCAGCAGTAACAGCGACTTCAGGTAATGGATGAAGGTAATCATTTGGATTTTTCGCCAAAGTTATGATGAAAAGTTATATTTTTACAGCAAAGACACAAAGACCTGGGATTAACTCACTTTTAATGATATTGCAAAATGAACAAAAAATTATTGGTTTTAGCGGCAACATGGTTAATCTTTGTTTCCGCAATTGTAAACGCGCAAACGGTAATTCCTAACTCCGGTTTTGAAAACTGGACTACAATTGGTAATTATTCAAACCCCACCGATTGGGATAGCCCAAACGAAGAGTTAATGTCAATTCCGTTCTTTGGATTCCAGGTCCTGACGAAAAGTACCGATCACCAGGGAAGCGGTAGTTTTTCGGCTAAGCTCGAAACAAAGCATCTCACGCTTCCTCCATTGGATATTCCTGGATTTATGACCTGCGGCAAGCTTACCGTTGATATCGCCTCTGGAAGCTTTGTTCTCTCAGGCGGAGCTCCTGTTATTGATAAGCCTACACACCTGAAAGGTTTTTACAAATACATTCCCAAGGGCGGCGATAGTTGTTTGATTGGCATCGGGATGTTCAAAACAGTAGGAGGCGTTCAGGACAGCATTGGATTTGGCTATTTCTCAACAAAAGACACCATTAGTGACTGGGCGCCTTTTTCGGCATGGATTGATTACCTGAATACTGATATACCCGATACTATGAACATTATCGCCATGTCAACCGCCCAGGAGGTAATGACCCCGGGAACGGTGTTGTTTGTTGATAATCTTTTTCTCGATTACACAGTTGGCGCTAAGGAAAATTCGCTGCAGGATGCAATTCAGGTTTATAACGACCGTGAAACACAGAGGTTGATAATCTTTTTAAACAACGAAAACCTTGAGTTTACAAAGATCAGCCTGTATGACATGACTGGCAGGCAGGTAACAACCTTGCCGTCGGAACAGATCAAGAGCGATCGCCGGATTGTTAATTATCAATCCTTTCAGAAAGGGATTTACCTGCTTGAAATCCTGCGTGGAAATCAGAAGTACGTAAAAAAATTCTTTCTGAATTTTTGAAGAAAATTGGAAAACTCATATTCACCGGGAAAACGCAACGGCTCTTTAAATCAAACCAGGAACCGTTTAACGAAGGATACTTTTCCATCTCCAATCTTATAAAAATCGTCAATCTGCGCCTCTTTTAAATATCCGGAGCTAAGATAGAAATGTCGGGTGGGAGCATATTTTTCAAGCGTTGAAGTCTCTGCAATTAAAATCCTGCCTCCAATCTCGCGGATGACCTTGTGAGTCTCTTCCAATAATATCTTTCCAATACCCTGACCGCGGAAATCGTTATGAGTAACAATCCAGTATAAATCGAAACTGCCTTCTGTACCTGCAATATGTCCAAAGCAGGAATAAGATATTGTGCGACCTTCAACTTCTGCAAATAGAAAATGATAGTCGCTCTGAATTCCATTTTCAAGCCCATCCTGTACCAATTCTAACGCCACAGGTATCTCAATATCGTAGAAAAACCCGGTTGAAATAAGTATATTTCTTGCGATTTCTATATCATCCGGTCTAACAATTGATCGGAATGTGATTTGTTTCAATGTTTTTTCTGTCATTTTCTTATTGCATCTGCAAGAATTTGTTCAACTACCTGTTCAAAAGTCAGTCCCCTCTCTTTCGATGCAGCCATAAATCCGCTTGATTCAGAAAGGCACGGATTAAGGTTGACGTCAATAACGAGTGGGACGCCGTTTTTTGTAACTCTGAAATCAATCCGGACATAACCCTTCAATCCCAATGAATTCCAGCATTTCCGGCATATTTCAGTCAATTCCCGAGTTAAAATTGCGTCATCGGGCTCGAGATCAAATGTTCTTTGTGTGTGTGAATATTCAAAAGATGTTTCATCCCACTTTGATTTGTAACCCATCATTTTTGGCTTTTCTTCGGGATACCCGTTGAAAGTCATTTCAGCGAGTGGAAGTACATCCGGACCTTCCTCGTTATACAGTATCGAAATGTTAAATTCACGTCCCTCAACATATTCTTCAATAAAATAATGTTGAGCGCTTTTCCGACTTATCTTTTCAATAAATTCCTGATTATCACCCATGAATACACAATCTTCGTCGAGTTCGAGCGACCCTTCCTCCCATATTGGTTTCAGAATATATTTTTTTTGAGGGATGAGTTTGTGACATTCCTGAAGATTGAAACCTTCAGGCGTTTTTACCCCAATGGCATTCAACTCTTTTTTTGTCAGTACTTTATTTGAACAATAGAACATCGGTATCAGGGGCGAACCGGTATATGGAATCTGTAGGTTGTTCAGAATTGAATTGGCAAGAAAGGTGAATTCTCCTTTATTACCGATTGATTCAACCAGGTTGAAAATAATGTCAGGCTCAATTTTTCTGATCTTTTTGACGACTGCCTGAAGATTCATATCCATCTGGAGAAATTGAACTTCGTATTTCAGATTTTGCAAAGAATTGGCGACAAGGTTAACCTGTTCTATTACATCAGCTTCATCATCCTTTGGCTTTTTTGACAATTTATTAAACAGAATCAGCGCTAATTTACTCATTTATAAACAATTAGGAGATTAAAAGTCCGGTTCTTTTGCCGGTTGAAAGAATGATCTCATGGATAAGCCTTGTGAACTCGTAACCATGCATGTACGACAGGATTGGCAGGTCAGAATGAACTTTATCGAGTCCCGCAAGCGGGTTTACTTCAATGAAGTTGGGAATTCCGTTTTTATCAATCCTGATATCAATTCTACCGCCGTCGCGACAGCCTATAACCTGCCAGGCTTTTAGCGCCAGGCTGGAACATTGATCGCAAATCTCTTTTTCCGGAATTCGGTATTCAACCGATTTATGATAATCTGCCTTGGTTTGATACGAGTAAATGCTATTCGTTTCATCCAGGGTATAGATAATCTCCATTACCCCGATGACGTATGCCGTTTCTCCCGTTCCGAGAATACCTGCTGTAAATTCCCTTCCGGGCAGGTATTCTTCCACCAATAATCCTGAAGGATATCGCGGAAGAAGTTCCTGGCAAACCCTTGTCAATTCATCATCTGAGTTTACCTTGGATAAGGCGTTTATGCCTTTGCCTGTTCCTTCTGCATTTGGTTTTACAAACAGCGGAAAAGGAATTTTAACTTCAGCGAGTTGTGAAATATTTTCTATAATCACAAAATCGGGAGTCGGAATTGCTGCATCCCTCGCCACTCTTTTTGTCATACCCTTATGGAGGGTTAATGAAAGTACGAGCACATCTGAAAAAGTGTATGGAATCTGAAAAATATCGAGAATTGCGGGAACCTGAGCTTCGCGACCGATTCCATACAATCCCTCGCAGATATTGAAAACCATATCCCAGCGGTGGCCTTTTGAAAGCCGTGAAATAAGGTGTTTTACATGACCAATCCTGTCTGTCTCATATCCAAGTTGATGCAAGGCGTCTTCAATGCACTCAATGGTACTTTCACGGTCAAATTCCGCAGTTTCCTCCTCACTATAACCCTCCTTAATGTAATCCGACCTCAAATCGTAGGTTAAACCTATCGTCATAAAGCATATTCTTTATCTATAATCCTGCTGTGAAGTTCAATAGAATCTGGATTCGCAGAATTAAACCTTCCTGTAACAGTTAGCTTGCACTGCAGAAAGTTAAACGCCTTTTAGGTCAATAATATTATACGGTCTGGCTTTGCTTTGCCGCTTTCTTTCCAACTATGTTGATCCTTACAACCAGTGAAATCACATAAATAACGTGCAGCCAGACTCCTGAAAGCAGGACGAGCAGAGTATAAACCATCCATAGAGGAGCGTCGGTATCGCCAAGTCCCCGCTTTGGCTTAGGCTCAATTATCAACTGTTTCCCGCCTGAAAAATTCTGAACTGTTTCAACGGTTCCATAAGTATCGTTTTCGAGAATTTTAGCGAAAACTATTACCGTTCCTGTTGTATCTCCCGGCATATTTACGGGAAACTCAGCGGTGCATAAACCTGAAGAATCAGTTTTTTCGCCACCGAAACGGTACAAACAGAATAATCTTTTCACATAAAATTCAACAGGAATTTCCCGAACGGCTCCTTTCACCCCTTTCTCGTCAAAGGCATGCACTTTAACCTTAACTGTTTTTATTGAATCTTTTTCAATAAATGACATTGACATAAAAACATCTCTTATATGAATTGAAACAGATTTTTTGTTGACATTTGAATTTCCCGCGTATTGCATATCAAATGTAAAATAACCTTCTTTGTCTTTGGGTAAAATTACGTCGGGTTTAACGTTCAGAACTGCTTTGCCTTTCCAGTTAGTATTTACCGTACCAAGAAGTGTTTTTTCTGATTCATTAACGGCATAGACGGAAATTGGTGAATTTTCGATATTTACACGTTTATCGTTTACCCTTGCCGATAGAGAAAGAGAGATGCTTTTTGTGCCATCGGAAAATTTTGTATATGTAGCGCCAAGTTGGGGGTTCACCAATTCACCGGCATTAACGTAACAGCCGAATCCCATGATAATGGTAAAGATGATGATGACCGGATATATCTTTTCTATTCTCATGATATTAAAGTTTTTCGGATATAAATTCTTTATTCTCTGGCGCCTCTGAAATATCAGCAATCGGGATTATCGGCATGAACTTCATAAAGATCATAAAAAACAGGCAAAATGTTGCCATACCTCCTGCTGTTAACGACCATTCAACCCATGTAGCTGAATAATGAACATATTCGGGACGGACATCCTGCAAGGGAAGCAACGGCGTTTCCAATGTGGGTATAATGATCAGATAACGCTTGATCCACATACACACTACTGCTACCACAGAACCAATCATGATGGTATTTATACTTCTCAGAAATGGAAGACCTACAAATAGCATCGGAACAAGAACGCCGATAAACGCCGCAAGATAAAACCAGGCGCCGTAATCGGTGAAATCGAACAGTTTGTATATGACTTCCAGTTCCCAGCTTTGCGAGCCGTACCAAACCGTCAGGTACTCGCTGAAGGTGAAATAACCGTATAAAGCGGCGAGAACAAGCAGGATGGTTCCAATGTATTTAAAATGCTTTTCGGTGATATATTCTTCAAGATGATAAAATTTTCTGAAAATCCACATCGCAATAATTAACA
>JBAXRP010000163.1:0-10222 GCA_037131145.1 Bacteroidota bacterium | reverse complement strand
TACCCTTTCTGCGGAATTGTTCGATGAGCTTAAAAATGGCTGGAAATCTGATAATTATTGGTACCAATTTTATATAGGTGTCACCGCCCTGAAAAAGTCGGTTGACAGGCTCATTATACAGATGCAGCGCCGCGAAACCTATTGCATGGAAAAACATAAGGAAATCGGTGAACACTTCTCTCGCCACGATGCCGGGATGGATGAAATGCGGGTTTCCCTGGGCGATCATGTCCAGCGGATTTCAAAAGTAGAAGGTAATTATCTAAATAAAAAACCATGAAAGAGCGAATTTCTATGAATCGGAAGACCACTGTTACTGGTATCTTAATACTGGCAGGTGGTTTACCGCTGGTCGGAATCGGCGTTTGATAATGATTTTAGGGTGATGTATTCGTTTAAAATTCACGATTGCATTGATTTGGAATATGATCCTTCAAAATGGAATATGTTCCTGTGATTTGATTCGCGAAAGCAATCTTTGTACAAATAAAAATATATTTCTTTCTGATATTTAGACCATTATTGAATTACCTTTGTTTGATATATAAGTCTGTATTGGATTCACAGTAAATACAAGTTACAAGCTCTTTCATCGTTCTTAATCATCAATAAAATATTGCGTTGCTAATATTTCTCTTCTGATAAACCGCCAATTTATTTATAGTGTAGAGAAATAGTTTAAGCGGACGCACCTGATGGGTGTGTCCCTTTGCTATTTCAGTTACACTTGGCGCTTGGCGGCACCTTCAGAAGCTGTAAATATGCGAAGGTTCACGCCCTTTTTTTCTATAGCCTCACCAAACAATCGAACCAATAACATAATCTTATCAGCGGTCTATGAAAAACATTCATCACAAATCCGAATCCGAAATCCTGCGCCAGAAAGCCGAAGACCTGCTGAAAAAGAAATCATCAGGGTCAGGCTCCCCCATTTCTGAAACCGACATGCTGAAACTCATCTACGAGCTAGAGGTTCATCAGATAGAACTGGAAATGCAGAATGTAGAACTTATAGATGCAAAGAAACAGGCAGATATTGCGACCGAAAAATATACTGAATTATACGATTTTGCACCATCCGGCTATTTTACGCTTTCAAAAGAAGGTAAAATTTTATGGCTGAACATCTGCGCGTCGCAAATGCTGGGCAAAGAACGAGCGCATTTAATAAGTCGTCCGTTTGGTTTCTTTGTTTCAAATAACGCCAAATCCACTTTCAATCTTTTTCTTGCAAATTTGTTTGACAGTAAAGTCAAAGCAGAATGTGAGATAACTCTTTCGGCTGATGCGAATTCATTAATGGATGTTCATCTTACAGCTATTTATTCAGGGGAAAAAGATCAATGCCACCTGACCGTGGTTGATATCACGGAACGCAAACAAATGGAAAATGAACTAAAACTAAGCGAAGCGCGCCTGGCCGCTGCGCAGGCTGTTGCCAAAGTTGGCTGCTGGGAAACAGACCTTGCCACGCTAAACGTAATCTGGTCTGATGAGACCTTCAGGATATTCGAAATTGTTCCTGATGGTTTCCAAACTACGCATCCCAATTTTCTGGAATACGTTCATCCCGATGACCGTGCAAAAGTGGATGCGTCATTTACCGCTTCCATTGGAACTAATTTCGTTCATGCCATTGAACATCGCATTGTTACCCCGTCAGGGCTGATAAAGAATGTTGAAGAGCGTTGGCAAATTTTATACGACGATATGCACCAACCTTCAAAGGCTTTGGGAACGTGCCAGGACATTACCGTGCGCAAACAGGCGGAAGAAGCTTTTACCAAAAGCCTGAACTACAACAAAGCGCTGCTGGACGCCATCCCTGATTTGATGTTCAGGCTAAACAGCAAAGGCGTTTTTCTTGATTATAAAGCAGCAAAAGAAAACCTTGCCCATCAGGAGCAATCAATAGTAGGCAAAAATAATCGTGATATATCGTCCCCTGAATTTGCCGACATGGTGGAGGAAAAAATAAAACAAACCATCCTTACCGGACAAATTCAGATTTTTGAATACCAACTATCCCTGCCATCAGCAGGAATTCGTGAATTTGAGGCAAGAATGGCCCCAAGCGGATCCGATGAAGTTATTGCCATCGTGCGCGACATTACGGACCGAAAAAAAGCAGAAGCGGAAATTATTCTTAAAAACGAACAACTGACCCAGGCTAATATTGAAAAAGACAAATTCTTTTCCATCATTGCCCACGACCTGCGCAGCCCCTTCAATGCCTTCCTGGGTTTGACACGCTTGCTGGTTGAAGAGCTGGATACCTTTTCATTAAAAGAACTTCAACAGATTGCATTGAGCATGCGCAACTCCGCAGCCAACCTTTTCGGGTTACTCGAAAACCTTCTGGAATGGTCGCGCCTGCGCAGAGGCGTAACGGATTTTAAGCCTGAAACATTTCTGTTGAAGTCCTTCGGGGCGGAAAGCCTGAGCTCGGTTTTAGAACCAATTACCAAAAAAGGAATTGAAATCAGGTATGAAATACCCGAAAACATTGAAGTTTATGCCGACCGGTATATGCTCGGATCAACTCTGCGCAACCTGGTATCCAATGCCACAAAATTCACACACACGGGAGGCGTTATCACCTTTACTGCAAAGTCTAAAAGCGATAATTCAGTTGAAATATCTATCAACGACACTGGAATCGGCATGAACAGGAAGATGATCGAAAATCTTTTTCGCCTTGACGAGCAAACAAACCGAAAAGGCACCGAGGGCGAATCCAGCATAGGGTTGGGATTGATCATCTGCAAGGAATTTATCGAAAAACATGGAGGGAAATTATGGGTTGAAAGCGACGAGGGTAAAGGTTCCACTTTCAGTTTATCATTGCCCCCCCCAAATTAAACGGGCGACGGGCGACAAAGTTTCACCTTTGGGATTCCTGCCTGATATCTTTACTACCTTTGCATTACGCCCCCTCCTTAACCTGGATAAACCAGAAATAACAATAAACAAAACACAAACAAATTCAAAAACAAGACCGATAAAGCCTATTCTTCCTGTTTGAAATTTAGTGATTTATGTTTGTTTTTTATTTGTTGTTTGCATTTTGATTATCGCGCAGTCGGCTTATAGAAACTTAAACATTAGTTTACATGCAACCGTTTGAAGCCGAATACCAGAAACTCCTCCACGAAATAAAAGTCAATCAGATCGACTTTGATCTTCTCAATACTGAACTTCGCAATACCCGTATTGAAGTGCAATCAGCCCATGACAGGTACACTGAACTTTATGATTTTGCCGGGAGTTGTTTTATTACTCTATCCGAAAATGGCAAAATACTTGGTTTAAACCTTTGCTGCGCTCAACTGCTTGGCAAGGAACGCGCTGATCTAATAAACGCTCAATTCGGATCTTTTGTGACGGAAGAAACAAAACAAACCTACAATAGCTTCCTTAAAAGTATTTTTCAAGGCAAATCCAAAGAAACCTGTGAAGTTATTTTATCAACCCAATACGGCTTAACCAAATTTGTCCAGCTAACCGGTGTTATTATCGTGAATGACGAACAATGCACGATAACCATCACCGATTTCACTGAACAAAAAAAAGCTTCCAAAAAGGTTAAAGAGAACGAAAAAAAGTATCGGGGCTTGTATGATTCAATGAAAGACGGTGTTCTTCAAACAGACTTGTATGGCAAAATAGTTGATTGCAATACGGCGTTGCTTGATATGCTTGGCTACACTATTGAAGAGTTAAAAAAGTTCACCTATCAACAACTCACACCCTGGAAGTGGCACAAACTGGAAGATGATATTGTACAAAAGCAAATTATTTTTTATGGCCATTCCGATGAATATGAAAAGGAATATATTCGAAAGGATGGCTCAGTAATTCCTGTCGCAGTAAGGGTTTGGCTGATCAAAGATGACCAAGGGATCCCGTCAGGCATGTGGGGGATCGTAAGAGATATCACTGAAAGCAAATTGGCTGAAGAAAAATTAAAAAAGAATGTTGAGGAGCTCGAACAGTTCAAGCGTCTGGCGGTTGGCAGGGAAATGAAAATGATCGAACTCAAACAAAAGATCAATGAGTTTTCCTTACAACAAGGTCTTAAAATGCCCTATAAACTGGATTTTCTTAAAAACAGCAAAAAAATAGCGACTCAAAAGTTTGGTAAAAAAAAATAGTTTAACAGAAAAGGTATGAAAAAAAATATGGTAGAATTTAAGCACAAAGCGCTCGATAAAACACCCACTGGCATCCAGGGATTGGATGAAATCACGGGTGGCGGTTTACCAAAAGGCAGGCCAACGCTGATCTGCGGAAATGCCGGTTGCGGGAAGACCCTTTTGGCAATGGAGTTCCTGGTTCGGGGTGCAACAAAGTACAATGAACCGGGAGTCTATATGGCGTTCGAGGAAACAGAGCAGGAACTTACAACAAATGTCGCCTCTCTGGGGTTCGACCTTGAAAAACTGGTGGCAGAAAAAAAGATCCTCCTCGACCATGTCCATATCGAACGCAGCGAGATCGAAGAGACCGGCGAATACGACCTTGAAGGATTGTTTATCCGGCTCAACTATGCCATTGACAGCATCGGGGCAAAACGGGTTGTACTGGATACGGTTGAATCGCTGTTTTCGGGACTGCCCAATACCCTTATTTTGCGTGCCGAACTCCGCCGATTGTTTCGCTGGCTTAAAGAGAAAGGGGTCACGGCAATAATTACAGGAGAACGGGGAGATGAAACCCTCACCCGCCAGGGCATGGAAGAATATGTTTCTGATTGTGTGATCCAGCTCGACCACCGGGTAACCGAGCAAACATCCACCCGTCGTATGAGGATTGTCAAGTATCGCGGTACATCGCACGGCACCAATGAATATCCTTTCCTCATTGATGAAACCGGGTTTTCGGTTCTCCCGATCACTTCGGTGGGACTTACCTACACGGTTACTTCCGAACGGATTTCATCGGGTGTTCCAAGGCTCGATGCAATGCTTGGGGGAAAGGGATATTTCAGAGGAAGCAGCATACTTGTATCAGGCACTGCGGGTACCGGTAAAAGCAGTCTTGCCGCCCATTTTTCCAGGGCTGCATGCCAGCGAGGCGAACACGTTCTTTATTTTGCCCTTGAGGAATCTCCCGACCAGATCATTCGAAATATGCGTTCAATCGGGATAGACCTTGAACCTTGGGTAAAAAAAGGATTATTGAAATTTCACTCGAAACGGCCTACGTTTTACGGATTGGAATCCTATTTAACAGCCATGCACAAAGAGGTGAATGATTTCAAACCCGGGGTGGTTATTTTAGATCCAATCAGTAGTTTTATCGTTGGCGCCAATGAGTTTGAAGCCAAATCAATGATCATGCGACTGATTGACTTCCTCAAATCAAGTAAAGTCAGTAGTTTCATGACAAGTTTGAACGGAGGGGGTTCTGACTTGGAGCACACGGATATCAACGTTTTATCGTTCATAGATACATGGTTGCTTTTGCGCGATATTGAAATTGGAGGAGAGCGTAACCGGGGGCTGTATATTCTTAAATCGCGCGGCATGGCCCATTCAAACCAGATCCGCGAATTCAGGCTGACCAATCATGGTGTTGAACTGCTTGATGTGTATGTGGGTCCGGGTGGCGTGCTTACCGGTTCAGCTAGAATATCGCAGGAAGCCAGGGAAAATGCAGACCAGTTATTGCTGCAACAGGAAACAGAACGCAAAAAGCTCGATCTGGAGCGGAAGCGAAAGGCTATGGAAGCCCAGATTGCATTATTAAAGGTTGAATTTGAGGCAGAAGAAGCCGAAGCGCTGAAGTTGATCAGAAATGGCGAAGATCAGACCCAGCGTTTAATGCAGGACCAGGGTGAAATGGCGCTTAGCAGGAAAGCCGATGCAAATGCTGACAAAACAACCGCCGGTAATAAATTAAAAAAGAATTAAAATGAAAACTAAACAAGTCAAACCGGAAGCCGGAGAACCTGGACAAAAGCCGGTAAAACAAGTTGATGAAAAATGGGTACTTCGCTTGTATGTTGCCGGTCAGACTCCTAAATCGATTGCTGCTTTTAAAAACCTCAAATTAATCTGTGAGGAAGAACTGGACGGCAATTATGAAATCGAAGTGGTTGACCTGGTTCAAAACCCAAAATTAAGTCGAGATGACCAGATCCTTGCCGTTCCAACCCTGGTTCGAAAGTTACCAGTCCCCGTAAGAAAAATAATTGGCGACCTGTCAAATAAAGAAAAGGTACTGGTTGGGCTTGACCTGATGCCACGAAATTATTTTACTGAAAAATGAAAACGTATGAAAAAGAGCGATAAAGAAATCAAAACAGCTACTGAGGAATTTGAAGCAGCGGTCAAAAATCCTGATAAAGAAAAATACCTATTACGCCTTTACGTAACGGGTTCAACCCCTCAGTCGATCCGCGCCATTGCCAATATAAAAACGATTTGCGAAGAACATCTGAAAGGCAGGTATGATCTGGAGGTAATAGACCTTTACAAGAATCCCGGCCTGGCGAAAGGGGATCAGATCATCGCAGCCCCTACGCTCATAAAAAAACTTCCGCTTCCCTTGCGTCGCCTGATTGGCGATTTGTCCAGCTCCGATCGCATTCTGTTAGGACTTGATCTAAGGGAAGTGAAGAAAAAATGAAGACAATGAAAACAATATCCACTGAGGAGAAACTGCTGCGGCTTGAAAATGAAGAATTACGTTCTCGTTTAACCGAGGCGGAAGAAACATTGAATGCAATCCGAAATGGCGAAGTCGATGCCATTCTCGTTGACGGACCTGGTGGAGATCAGGTTTTCACCCTCGCTTCTGCAGAAACCCCTTACCGGATCATTGTTGAAGAAATGAATGAGGGCGCTGTTTCTATCTCCAAAAATGGAACCATACTCTATTGTAATCGCCGCTGCGCTGAACTCCTCGCTTTAAAACCGGAACAAATAGTGGGCTCAAAATTCACCCGTTTTGTTGCCGAAAGTGACCGGCCGAAGTTTCAGTCGTTGTTGAAAACAACTACCGGTAAAAAATGCGATGGAATAATTTCTTGTTTAATTCACAAAAGTAATCCTTTACATTTCCTTCTGTCATTCAGTCCAATACCTTCTGATATTCTGGGGGATATCTGCATAATGATTTCCGACATAAGCGAACTGAAGCAAATGGAGATTGAATTACGTCATTCCCGTGACACATTGGAACATAAGGTCAGCGAAAGAACGAAAGAATTAACTGATGCCAATGATGAATTAACCGAATCCCGCCTTGCCGTCTTAAATATGATGGAAGATATAATAGAAGCTAAAAATTCCATCGAAGATTCCAATACCCTTCTGTCGAATGAGATCACCGAGCGAAAACTGGCAATGGCGGCATTGAAAGAAAGTGAGGAGAGATATAAAAGCCTGTTTGAAAACACTTTGTTGGGAATACTTGTCATCGACCGGGCTGGTATCTATCTTATGTCGAACAAAACAGCATCCCACCAATTTGGATTAACTCCAAAAAGCCTTGTAGGCAAATCATTGTTTGATTTCCTGCCGCAGGAAGCCGCTCAAAAATATCTCCTGCTAAACCAGTCATTATTTGATTCGGACGGGCAAAGGAAATATGAAGACTCATTTTTGATCAACAACGAGTTAAAATATTTCCTGATTTTTGACAAATGCCTTCATGATAAAAACGGAGCGCCCTACGCAATCCAAAGTACTTCCATTGACATAACCGAGCGAAAACTTGCCGAGGACGAGATAAAAAGGATAAACAATGAATTGGCAATATTGAATGCCGAAAAAGACAAATTCTTTTCTGTAATCGCTCACGACCTGCGTGGCCCTTTCAATGGTTTTCTCGGACTTTTCCGTTTGATGGAAGAAGAACTTCCTTCAATGAGGCTGGATGAAATTCAAAAGATTACCCAAACTATGGGAAAATCTGCTAAAAATCTATACCGTTTAATTGAAAACCTGCTCGATTGGTCGCGCATGGAAAGGGGCATGTTTAAGTTTAATCCGGTACGATTTATTTTAATGCCGAAAGTTTTGGAAATGTTATCAACAACCATCCAGTCCGCTGCTATAAAAGGGATCGAAATCAGCTATGATATTCCAGCCTATTTGAAAATTATTGCAGACGGAAATATGGTTGCCGGCGCTTTGCGTAACCTGACGTCAAATGCTGTAAAGTTTACCCCAAAAGGTGGTAAGGTACTAATTGCAGCAAAGGTATTGCCCGGCAATCAGGTTGAGATTTCGATAAAGGATTCAGGTATTGGAATGAACCAGGAGATACTGTCGAACCTTTTCCGCCTCGACGTTCAGACAAACCGCAAAGGCACCGAAGGCGAACCCAGCGCCGGTCTGGGATTGATTATCTGCAAGGAGTTCGTAGAGAAAAATGGCGGTAGGTTGTGGGTTGAGAGCGAAGAAGGCAAGGGCAGTACTTTCTATTTTACAGTCCCGATGGACAGTGAAACGGGGTCAAAGATCATCAGCAAAGATGGTACTTCAGATTTAAAAGAACGCACACAGACAAAAAAATTGAAGATATTAATCGTGGAGGATGATGAAGCCTCCAAAATGATCCTTTCAATTGCATTTACAAGGAGTGGCAATACGGCGCTTCAGGCTGGAACGGGTGTTGAAGCTGTTGACGCCTGCCGTCAAAACCCCGATATTGATTTGATCCTTATGGATATTAACCTTCCCGCAATGGACGGTTATGAAGCCACACGTCAAATCCGTGTCTTTAATAAGAACATCATCATCATCGCACAAACTGCCTACGCGCTAAATAGTGACCGGCAAAAAGCTTTCGATGCCGGTTGTAATGATTACATTTCAAAACCCGTTGACAAAGATGAATTGTTTCGGATGATACAACATCATTTCAACAAATAGGAATTTTGGCTTTTCAACGACAACACTGGAAACATGGCTCAGTTCCTGCGAAATGAATATTAGCGAGTCCATTGCACTGGAAAAGTTAAACGCTTCAACCGCTGTTTTGCTTGCCGAGGTCAATAAAAAGACCTGAAGATGCTTATGAAATGGTAGCATGTGCAGTAATAAATATTAACTTTCCAACGAAGGGTTTAAAAGTTCTTCGGCAGGAATACTTTATTTGTTGCCTTATATAAAAAAGCATGGGCAGGACAAAATAATTGCCCATTCCAATTATCCGCAAACAACAACCCTGAACAGGCTCACCTCCATATTGGGTTTTGTGGCATTGAAAGCATCGAACGCGAGGCGCTACTCTGCGGATGATTTGTGGTGCATGGACAGGGGGCAGGGGCTTTTTGCGGGGTTGAACCTTTTGCCCGAGGCAGCATGGTTTACCTCCTATTCCGACCGGGTCACCCCCGATATGAACCTGTCATTCCTAAAAGCGCTGCATAAAATATGGATGGACAACGACATCCTTGGCGATACTGTCAATCTTGATTTTACAACTATCCCATATTGGGGCGATTCGTCCCATTTGGAAAACAATTGGTCGGGAAAACGGGGAAAAGCCCTTGCCAGCATGTTGGCATTGTTGGCACAGGACCCCGACAGCGGGATAATCGATTATGGACAAACAAATGTAAGGCACAAAAACCAAAGTGCGGTCGTGCTGGAATTCCTTGATTTTTATAAAGCGGGGGCAACGGATGGGCAACTGCTGAATTATTTGATTTTTGACAGTAAATTCACCAACTATGAGAACCTGAACGAGCTCAACAAAAAAGAGGTCAAATTTGTCACCATCCGGCGTAGGGGTAAAAATATCGTTGAAAAGATCAACTCGCAACCCGTCTCAAAGTGGAAAAACATCAGGGTGGAAGCTGCCGGGAACAAAAAACGGACCTTAAAAGTTTACGAAGAGGAGGTTGCCTCCAGGGCTATGTTGGGACAATCCGACAAATAGCCATCACCGGGAACGGTAAAATAAAACCAGCCATTATTATCACGAACGATTTTGGCCTGCCCCTTGAGCAAATTGTCAGAAAATACGCCAAACGGTGGATTGTCGAAAAAACCATCAGCGAACAAATCTCTTTTTTCCACCTCAACAATGTTTGTTCCTCCATGGTCATCAAAGTGGATTTTGACTTGACCATGTCTATCCTGACCTATAATATCTACAAACTCCTGGCCATGGACTTGGACCGCTATGAAAAACTATCCCCTCAATCCCTTTATGAAATGTTCCTGGACAATTCTGCAGACATTGAAATCAAAGATGAAGAAAT
>JBAXRP010000162.1:0-10290 GCA_037131145.1 Bacteroidota bacterium | reverse complement strand
AGTTTTTCTTATCTTTAAACCATGAAACAAAGACTTTACATTGACACGTCGGTATTTGGTGGTTTTTACGATGAAGAATTTTCAGAATTCACCAAACCCTTGTTTGAGAGACTTCAAAAAGGAGAATTTAAAGTGCTGTTTTCCACAGTGACTCAGGAAGAGCTGACCCCAGCTCCCGATAATGTCAAGAAATTGGTGGAAAACCTTAAAGTCGTAGACACTGAATTCTTGGAGACAAATGAAGAAGTCGTAGATTTGGCAACACAATACATCCTTGAAAAAGTAGTAGGACAAACAAGTCTTCCGGATTGTTTACATATAGCCCTTGCAACGATAAACCGGGCTGATTTTTTGATCAGTTGGAATTTTAAGCATATCGTAAATGTTCAAAGAATTCAAGGTTATAATTCCATCAACATTAAAAATGGCTACAAGCAATTAGAAATTCGTTCACCAAGAGATTTTATGACCTATGGAGACAACGATTAACAAGACGTTTGACGCGGTGAAGTTCATGCGTGAACAAAGACAAAGATTGAGTGAGAAATTGTCTAAGATGACCAAAGAGGAGATCATTGAGTATTTCAGGAAGAAAAAATTGGAGAACACAATAAAGCCCTGTGCATAACGAATTTGCAACCACAATAATGAAACTTTCGCAATGCTTAGAAAGTGTCTCCTTTGCTGCGGTTGCCAGTAAGCGTTAGTGGCAACCTTAAAAAATAAAAAATCAAATAACTAGTTATAAATTATAGGAGTAATATTATGGAAAGTAAAAATGGAAAAGTAGTCCTGATTACAGGGGCAAACAAAGGAATTGGTAAGGAAATTGCACGTCAACTAGGTTTACTCGGAAATACAGTTATACTCACTGCTCGTGACCAAAAGACTGGCTCAATGGCGGTTGAAGAGCTTGTTGCAGCAGGTTGCGATGCTCATACTGTGCCACTAGAAGTTACTAGTGCCGACGATATAGCCAATCTTGCGACGTATCTTGAAAAGAATTATGGTAAACTTGACGTTTTAGTAAATAACGCTGGGATTGCTATAGAATGGGACGGAAACCCAACCAATTCGGAAAAGATTCGACGTACACTCGAAGTCAACCTTATCGCCCCCTATGCAATTACAGAAGCATTAGTGCCTCTTCTTGCAGTTAGTGACGACGCCAGGGTGATTAACCATTCATCGCAATTAGGCTCTATTGATGCAGCTGAGAATATGTGGCAGTATGTTTCGGCATTCATGACCGTAGGATACGCGACATCAAAAGCTGGTCTTAATATGCTTACACAGATTCAATCCAAAACACTGGGAGTTAAGGGAATTGCAGTCGCTGCAGCACATCCGGGTTGGGTTAAGACTGATCTTGGCACTGATGCTGCTCCCATGGAAGTTGAAGAGGGAGCAAGTACGGTAGTTAGTCTCGTGACAATTTCGAGGGACCAGTTTCCTCATGGACAGTTAGTGCACAAAGGTATGCGCATACCTTGGTAGCGCCCTAATTAATTGAAAAGACAATAAAATCAACAATAGATGGAAGTCAATATCACCAAACATTTTTGTAAGTGACATCAATCTAGCAATTGATTTTTACAAGCAATTAGGATTTAATATAGTTATGACGGTTCCCGATCAAGGAGACTTTGGTTGGGCAATGATGAATTGTGATAGTGTGATTTTTATGTTTCAAACATTTGAAGTTTAGGTTCAGAATTACCGTCAACATCAAGAAAAAATGGAGATTCGCTATTATTGTATATTCAAACCAAGGGGATAAGAAAATTTTGTGATCAAATAAAAGATAAGGTAAATATTGTAAAAGGAATTGAGAAAACATTGTACCGAGCGGCAGAGTTCTCAATTAAAGCTATAAATGGTTACACATGGTTTGTTCAGTATATATATCTGCATGATATTAACCGCGATGAACTCCCTGAAGATGCAGTTGCAAAATTACCGCTTGCGGAACGGTTAGATTTTATTAAAACCGCACAGAACACTATCTTCTCTGGCAATCCGGGCACCGGTAAAACACACCTTGCCACGGCGCTGGGGATTTTAGCCTGCCAGCAGGGTTATCGTGTCTTATTTACCACTGTTGGCTGTAAGCTGACCACTACTTGTCCCTTTTTTGATTTTATGGTGGCAGCAGCCTTGGTTTATTTAGATGCTTTATTTGCCTGTCTGCGGGCTTGAATAGTTATAAAATCAAGTTTTTTTGTCAACCTCAATGAAAGTGAGTACCCGAATGACATTTGGATACCGTTATAATATTTATAAACAGGAATGTCGGAAAAAGCTGATAGATACCAGTTATATTTGAATGCATAAGTCAACTGGGGCGTGAAATAGGTAACATTATACCCCGAAGATTCTACAATTTCATTGTTTTCCCTTGTGGCTTTTGCCCTGTATTCATTACGTACCTGAAGGTCGAGACCGAGGTTTTTAACTATTTTGTAATTGAAGTAAATGGCGGCTATCCATTGCTGCCCGTATTTGTAATAAAAGTTTTCTGATTCAATAAGCTGGGCGTATTCGTAGGAGACAAATACGGCAAGGGTCATTTTTTTGGCGATCCCCTTTGAAATAAAGATTGTGCCGAGGTATTTGAAACTTCCCGACGATGGTTGCACCGAGATGGGGAGTTTAACATAATCCACCTCTTGATCAAAAACCCCGATTGGAAATTTCATCCCGATTGATGGCGAAATGGCAAACCGCGCTTTAGCGTTGCTATAAAGATTGAATTTCAGGTATAAGGCGGCGTCGCCGAGTCCATATCCACGCATTGGATCCTGACCTTCAGTGTGAAGGGTTTTGTTGAAAAAGTATCCCAGGTCGCCCATAGCTGTTAACCATTTCGTTACTCCATAAGCCAGTTGAAGCTCAGTGTAATTGACATTGGCTGTTTGCGTGAAATTCAAATCATGATATGGTGTATCATTGTGGTAATATTGCTCAGAATGGCTATATCGGTAGGTTAACGCTACGGTTAGAACCCTTGATTGCAAAGCAGGTTGTTCTGCATCGCTGATAAAGGGATTCCCTGATGCACAGCATTGCGCAAAGGTCTGAATCCCGGAAAGATTGAATATGAGAAGAATTGAAATAGTTAAAACACGGACCATGGGAGTAACAGGATAAGTGAAATTTTAAGGATGATAATGGGTCGTAACGCGGATCATTATCGTGTCGGAAACCTCCCCGGCGTCATTAAAAACCCGGCAGGTGATCGTATTAAGCCCGACACAACACTCGCCTGCGGAATATTTCACGGTTTTTCCGCTCCCATTGATATCGCCATGATTGGCTTGCCATCCATATTGCAGATTCGAACCAACCGCTTCCACAGTGATAAGGGTGGTATCCCAGGCCTCAATCGGATTTAGTGTACAGGTCAGGCTTTGAATTTGAATATCGCCAGCCGGTTTTTCAGTTTTTTCCTTGGAACAGGAAAACAGGATCATCGCCGGAAAGATGAAAAATAAAATGGATCTCGTCATTTTTTTATCAATAAATAGCGTTAAACATAAACCCAACTATAATAATTCCAACGGTTACCACTCCGACAAAGGTCAGGAGTAACCTCATTTTAAGTACTTTTCGCAGAATGATCATTTCAGGCAATGATAAACCAATAACAGCCATCATAAATGCAAGAGCTGTGCCGAGAGGAACTCCCTTTTCAATCAACACGCTCACTATCGGAATAATACCTGCTGCGTTTGAGTATAATGGAACGCCAATCAGCACTGACAAGGGAACCGAATACCAGGTTGATTTTCCCATCAGGTTTGCCATGAAACTCTCCGGAACATATCCATGAGCCGCAGCTCCAACAGCAATGCCAATGATAATGTATATCCAGACTTTTCCTACAATTTCTTTCACAGCAGTGTAACCGGCTTGTATTCTGTCACTAAACTGAATTTTTTCTTCCTCGCCTTCAGCATTATCAGCTTTAATTTCAAATACCCAGCTTTCAACGTGTTTTTCCAATTTGAGTCTCCCGATTACCCATCCTGCCGAGATGGCAATGACAAGACCTGTACTTACGTAAATTGCGGCAACTTTCCAGCCAAACATTCCGAATAGAAGGATTACCGCAACTTCGTTGATCATTGGGGCTGCAATAAGGAATGAAAATGTCACCCCCAAAGGTATTCCCGATTCAACAAAACCAAGAAACAGAGGGATGGCGGAACAGGAACAAAAAGGAGTCACTATACCCAGCATTGAAGCCATAACATTTCCTGTGAAAAGAGATTTTCCTTCCAATGCTTTCCGGGTTCTTTCAGGGGTGAAAAAACTCCGGATGATCCCCACAACGAAAATGATCAAAACCAGTAACAGCAGAACCTTGGGAACTTCAAAGATGAAAAACCGCAGGGCTTCCGTGATGTGATTACCTGGCGGTAATTTGAAAACTTCGTCAATAAACCAGTTGGCGGCATGTTGCAGGTTAAAATATACCAGAATCCACAATCCTAAAATGAAAAGAGGGAGAAGGCGCCTTATCGTATTTTTTATCATATCGGGTTTCGTTTTTATTTAGATAATCAGCAATCCCTGGTTATTTGCATTAAACAAGTTGATTGTTTTGAAGGCTAATTAAATCTCTTTCAATAATCATATCATCACACCCCTTCCCCCCGACCCCCTTCCCCAAAAAAAGGAAGGCGGAGCTTGTGAAAATACGCCATAGCTCTGTTAATCATGGTATTATGCCGATTAGAACACAACTCCCCTCCCTTTTTAGAGAGGGGTTGGGTGTAGGTACAATGAAGGACGATATGACGAAAACCAGTTAATTGATTTTTTTCTCTGTACAGTATAAAGCGATAATTTTTGGCTTTGATTTTTTAATTGAGTATTTTCTGATTTAGCGCCGGGTTCCGTTACATGATTTAGTATCTCAAACAAATAAGTGGACAAAAATAATCAATAATATTCCTTGATATAATCATAGGCTCTATTGAACAAATCTTCATCCTTTATCTGATACTTCGTCCATAGGATTTTGCGGAGTTCGCGTTTTACTTCACGTTCGCCGACTGAAGAGTTTTGCCAGCCGTCGAACCGGACTACTTTTACAATGGAATCAATATCGTTGACAATGCGTTCGACAATGGCGGGGGTGGTATCGGTTTTGAGTTCGAGGAAGAGTTCGGTGAGGGCGGCTTTGGCGGTTTTTTGTTCTTCGCTGGTTTCGGATTGTTTTTCGGCCTGGAGGGTTTCTTTGGCGATTTTACAGAGTTCTTTGATAAATTCTATGGAGTTGATCAGTCCTTTTTCGGCTTTGTCGCGGATCTCTTCAAGACGTTGGCTGAGTTCTTTGAAGAGTGGGTTGTTTTGGCGCTTGCCCAGCCGCCCGATCAGGATTATCATGACCTTCTCTGCCTCTTTCGGGTCTTTTTTCTGCATCAGGTTGTCAATCACTTCGGCATCCAGGATCATCTCTTCCATGTCGTGGTTAATGCCTTCGACGTGGATGTGTTCATGGATCAGCGCAGTGGTTTGAGCTCCCAGGGCATGCCATAATAGACGGCCATTGTCGTCGGGGGATGGTTTGACGGAGATGTAAACCTGAGAAAGCCATTTGTAATCGTGTTCAAAAGGGTTAAGAACAGGATCGGGTGAGAGGGCTTCCCACAATTTTGTCAGTGTGCTGAAATCTTTGGCAAAAGCATCCCGCTTTTCGTTGGTATTGATGCAGTCCTGTGCTGCCTGTAATCCTTCGAAGCCGGTTTTAGTGCGGTCGATTCCCGGAAAATGTACGAGGCATTTGTCAATCCAGGCAGGAAGTTGATCCCGGAGTTCCTGAAGGTTTGTAATGACCTTTTTGATCGTTTCTTCATCAAATGCCAGGGCTTTGGCTGTATCGTCAAATACGCCGAAGTAATCCACGATCCTTCCAAATGATTTGTTGGGGAATAACCGGTTGGTGCGGCAGATAGCCTGCAATAGGGTGTGATCTTTCAGGGATTTATCAAGATACATCGTTTGCAACACGGGAGCGTCAAAACCGGTCAGCAACTTTGCGGTCACAATGAGAAATTTCAGTGGAGAATCAGCATCGTTGTACTTTTCCACCACTTTTTCCTGGGCATCCTTATCCATGAACCATTGCTGTTTGAACTCAAAATCGTCGTTTGCCGATGAACTGATCACCACTTCGCTGGCATCGGCGGGAAGCAGTTTATCCAGCTCTTCCTTGTACTGGATGCAAGCGTAACGATCGGGCGTAACGATCATCCCTTTCAAGCCTTCCGGTTCAACATGGGTTTTGAAGTGTTCCACAATGTCGGCAACAATGGTTCTTACCCGTTCCGGCGATTTTAAAAATACCGACATTTTGGCTGCTTTCTGGCTGAGTTTGTTCTGGTCGTTCTCACTCAGATCGTTTGCCATCTCCCGGAAGGCAACATCGAGGCTCTCCTTGTCTATGTGGTAATTGGGTAACCGGGGTTCAAAATGTAGCGGCAGTGTGGCGTTGTCGCGAATGCTTTCCTGGAATGTATAACGGCTCAGATAGCCGTTTTTATCTTGTTCAGCCCCGAAGGCCCAGAATGTGTTTTTATCTGCTTTGTTGATGGGCGTACCCGTCAGTCCAAAGAGAAAAGCATTGGGCAGGGCGTTGCGCATCTTTCTGCCGAGGTCACCTTCCTGGGTGCGGTGGGCTTCATCGACCATGAGGATGATGTTGTCGCGCGTGTTCATTTCGGGATATGCATCCTTGAACTTATGAACCATGGTGATGATGATCTTGCGGGCATCCTGCTCAAGTAGCTTGTGAAGTTCCCGGATACTGTCGGTGGTGATCATATTGGGGACTTCGGCGGTATTGAATGTTGCCGTGATCTGTGTGTCAAGGTCAACCCGGTCAACCACAATGATCACCGTGGGATTGTTCAAGTCCTGCTGTTTACGAAGTTTTTGTGCTGCGAATAACATCAACAAGGATTTTCCGGAGCCCTGGAAATGCCAGATCAATCCTTTCTTGATTCTTCCTTCTCTTACCCGTTCAACAATCACGTTAGCCCCTTCATATTGCTGGTAGCGGCAAACTACTTTAATTTTCTTCTTCTTGCTGCTGGCGGCATAGACGGTGAAATACTGAAGAATATCGAGCAGGGTTGATGGTTTCAGCAGGTGGTTGAGTTGACGTGAAACATCGTGCAGCCCGAGAAAATGGGATAATTCATCCTTTTCCTCCTCAATGCGCCAGGGCGCCCAGAATTCCAAAGGCGTTCTGACACCGCCTATAAAGATATCTTTTCCTTCGGTGGCGAAAGAAAAAACATTGGGTACAAAAAGCTGTGGAACTGCATTTTCATAGACGGCGTGGATGTCGTGCGCGCCATCCAGCCAGCTCACTGCAGGACGAACGGGGGTTTTGGCTTCACCTACTACCAGCGGAATCCCGTTGACAAACATGACAATGTCCGGAATCTTGGTTTCCCTGGCACGGATTTTAAACTGATTGGTGAGCAAAAAGGTGTTGTTGGTAATATTGTCATAATCGATTAACCGGACCACCTCATGCTGGTTGTTTTTGCCAATGGGCAGCGAAACTTCATTTCCGAGCCACTTGGCGAACTCTTCGTTGGCGCGCACCAATCCAACATTGTTGACGGTGATCAGGATCGCGCGTAGTTTGTGGATCACTTCATTGGCTCGTTCCGGGTTGGCGGCAATGGCCGGGTTCAGTCGGCAAAGGGATTCTTTCAACTCCTTTTCCAGCAGAACATCCGTAATCTCCCTGGATAGCAATTCAGGCTGCATATATCGCCATTTTGCTTCATCTCCGTAAGACACAGGATCTTCCATCGCCATGTTACCACGAATGGCATTGAGATTCACCCCGGTAAGCTGGTGAATGATGAAGTGTTCGACGGAGTTTTGTTCGTTGAAGGGCATAGCTAAATGACAATTATTTGTGACTGAACATCAAGGCGAAATCCATGTTGTCTGAAGAATCTAAGGTTTTCCTCATTATTAATTTCCAGGAAGTGTCTATGACGTCTGTTGCATGCAAATGCCTTTTTATGCCTATAATTGTCAAAGCCGTGAGCATCTTTAAAAAAGATGATTGTTGATTCCAGTTGTTCCTTTGCATTTTCAAGCCATGCTGCCCTCATGTCCTTTAATTCGACAAAGTAAATACAATCCGAAAAAGTCAACATTCCATCACAACGCCCCCTGCCGGGATATTCATGGTCATGAATGATACATTTGTCAATTGCGGTAAAAACCACGGGAATTTTATTTTCATTCCTCACAGTGGCAATCCAGGACTTCGGAGCATCTGTTTTTGTATATGCCTTTGTGCTATTCTGATCATCACATAATCCGAATTCCAAATCGAGGCGAGCAGGTTCCCGACAGGGAGTAACAAGAAAATTCAAACTCATAACTCCTCTTCTATTTCAAGTAATTCATCAAAAAGTTTGTTTCCCGTTGCAATGGATTGATTCAGGTAATTTTTGTCAGAAGGCACGCCTTCCTGATTTGAAAGTTTATTTATACTCCCATTTTCTTCATCCAATTCGTAAATTACCAGATCAGAGGAAGAAATTAGCGAATTTTTAGGTATTATCCGATAAAGTTTGTCCAGGAGATAATCATTCAGGTCGAATTTTGCTGCCGTAACCTTAGCGCCATTTGATGAATTGATTTTTTTTGAAAGAGATTGACCCTGAACAGCAATACTTAAATAATTGATTATATATGGACTATGTGTCGTCATAATCAGCTTGTTTCCTTGAATCATATTATTAAATCCAAGGAGGTTGTTAAGTATTTGCCGCTGTGAGGATGGAAATAAATTCTGTTCCGGCTCTTCTACAATATTGATAAAGCAGGTATTTAAATATCTTGCATCAATCGCTTTTACCCTTTTCTTTTTCTCTTTTTCTGGTAAAACCGTATCAAACATTAAATCCGCTATCTCCTTGTTTCTTCTAACGCTTTGCTCCACACTTAGCTGATTCCTTAATACCTTTTTACCTTGCATTAGTTCCTCAGACAAAAATTTCGAAACTAAATACAAGGGCACCAATGATTGAAAACCACTTGAAGATTCTAATATATCCAATTCAAAATTTTTTCCGCTCAAAAATGAAGTTTCACTTTCTTTTTTGAATTTAAAATTAATCCCACCGATTGGCAAAGGCAGAATCTTGTCATTTAATGCATGTTGCCCTTTTCTAAGTTCTTCTGCAAATGTATAAAGCGTGTCTGGCAAATTTTTTATTCCAAAAGCATTTTTAATGGTACTTAAAAAATTTCTCTCCGCAGGTACGTACATGATTTTTGGAACCTGGAGCTTATGGGTTCCATTTATATTATTTAAAGTCCATTTTGCCTTCTTATTGTATTTAATATTGGCGAAATCTCCCTGATATTCTATTTCGGAATCCTCTTCAAAATAATTTCTGATTCTTTGATAGTTGAAAATATCATAGAAAAAGGCCTGAGATAATTGCCCTTTCTCAACGTCGCCTCTGTTCAGTGCCTTTTCCAGCCAGGTCAATGAAGAAAAAACCTTTGCCACTGTACTCTTTCCACTACCTTGGTTGCCAATAAATACTGTAACTTTCTTTATATCAATCCAGCCATCATTCTCCAGATAACCTTCTTTGATGGGTCCAAAATTTTTTATCCTGATTTTGCTCATGGCATTCTTATTTATGATTCAATTTTATCATTTACCCCAATATCTGGGATGAACAGTTCTAATTCAGACAATTCATTCTAACTGGTTCCTGTCAATAGCGAACCGGCTAATGTACTTCCATATTGATTAAGGTGATTGATGGCAATGCCAATATATTCCTTGGAAATCAGGTCCTTCTTTCTCTTATTCCAGTCCTGGATTTTTTTAAATAGCTCATCTTCTGTCAAATCAGGATTTTCACTTTTTAAATAATGAACTGAGGCAAGAATTTCCATTGAAAGGGTAGATTCAAATCCCTCAATTACCAAAAATAAGTTATCCAGCCTCTGTTTTTGTTCTGAAGTCAGATTTGTTTTAACATAGGTTTCTATTTCATCATACCGTTCATAATTGAGTTTTAAAGGCTCAAATGCTTTTGCCTGCATTTGTTCCAACCCTTTGAGGTATTTACCGTTTAATGCATATAAAACCTTTTCAATAGCCTGTGCATAAGGCCCGTACCGGTATGGGACAAATTGAAGTCTTAATGGTTCTCCGCTCTTTTGGAGAAAATAAGCAAGTTTATTTGCAGCAAACAAAGTAGCAACCTCCCCGAATTTTTCATA
>JBAXRP010000161.1:0-10328 GCA_037131145.1 Bacteroidota bacterium | reverse complement strand
TTTATTCTTTAGCGCCTTATCTTTTAATTTGATGTTTTTTTGGCACAATATTTTTTACGACATCATGTATCTCTTTATTGATAATCGTTACGATGGAAAGTTATTTATTCAACTTTTAAAAACCTGTTTGGTTCTGGCTTGTCCAGATTAGGTTGTGAGCCATCATTCAAAGATCAACACCGAGGGAAATTTATCAGGATAGGCAAGCCTCAGAAATTCATATCCGATTCCCGACAATCCCTGAAAAAAACCAGGATTAAAAATATCTTCCGCAGCGTCGGCAAAAAGGTCAAACCGTTTATTTTTCAAAGATTTTTCAATTACATAGCCAGTTTGTTCATATACGACCTTCAGCAGCGCTGCGTCATTTCTTTTTAACGCGGCATAAAAAAGAACTTCTATTCTTCCCATATTCCCGCAGCACAAATGATCGCGCGTTTGAATCAAATCGCGCCGGGTTGTTTCAATCGAAGATGCAATGTTGGATTCAATTTCGGCATTGTTGTATAAATACCGACCAGCCAGCCTTGCAAGCCCGATTCCCGGAGCGCCGTGGCACCAAGTTGTCATATACTTCGGCTTTGCCTGATTTGGCATAAGCGGAAATTCGCGCAAATCAAGCCAATTCTGATGATCAACCAAAAAAAGGCTGTTTTCAAAATGGATTGACTTTACTGCTGTTTCATAGTATTTCCTATCCCCGGTCGCTTCAAACAACTTCAGCAATGAATAGGCAATTCCGGCAATGCCATGTGAAAATCCGGTAAGAATTTTTCCCTGGACGGTCTCCCAGCCAACCTTGCCATCCGGGGTTTCAATCAGTGAATTCAAAAGGCTGTCGCCGCAAACAGTGGCTTTATCAAGAATTTGTGGAAGCGATGTGGCACGGTAAAGATGCAGGAACGCCAGAATGCAACCTGCGCTTCCTGAGATAATATCATGGCTCGTATCGCGGCGAATCATAACATCGTCAATTTTTTCGCTGAGCTTTACACCATCATCAATGTATGATTTATCGTTAAGGATTTCAGCAATTTTCAACAAAGAATAGATGATGGATGAGCTTCCCGAAGCTATTCCGATATAGCTCATACGCATCAGAATGTCGTAATTATCAAACTGGTCAAGACCGCGCCTTAACGACTTTATAGTTGCTTCGTTCAGTCTTTTTATTTCTGCAACATCGGTAACAGAGGTAAGCGCCGATAAAAACAGCGCCACGCCCGCAAATCCGTCGTAAAGGAAGAGGGTCATTGGCTGCATGCGGAATTTATCAGCGCCAGGTACAATACCAGCGGTGATCCACGAGCAACTGCCGTCGCGCGAGTAAATAGCTTCTTTGGATAAAATTCGCGCAATTTCGACCGCCGCCTTCAGCAATGTCTCTTTCGTTGCCGGAGCGTAAATATCTGTTGGTAGTTGCGGTTTTGAAGCGTAGTTCGTGATATTCCCGTGTTCGGTTTCGCGGAAGAAGAGAGAAGCCCTGATAAATTTCACCTGTTTGGCGAGATCTTGTTCATCCAGTTCCGATAACTGGTTAATCACCTGATCGTAAATCGGGGAGCGCATGTAATTTTTCATCAGACTCCCCAAATTGTCTTTGAGATCAACAGCGCCGGCGTCTGCCCAGAAAATTGGAAAATCCATCCCCTCCATCTGCCTGCGTTCCGACTTGCAGATTGCCCAGAAAGGATTCGGAGGCGTTGTTGGAAGAAATGCCCTGCTGATTGATTCCAGCCTTAAGCTACGGTCAATGCCTTCGCGCATATACAGTGGATCCATCGCTTTTTTCATAATCAGCGCGTAAATCCGCGTGGAACGAAAAATGAAGCGCAACTCTTTTGCGGCAAAAAGATGAATCGGGATTTGGTTACGGTTTTCAAGCGCCAGCCGGTAGAGAGCTGTAAACCCAAGAATAATATCGTCGGTATATAGCGACGGGAAGCGTTGTTTCCCTTCAAAAACCGGGAGATTGGGTTGCGCCTGAAACCGGATGTTTTCAGTTTCGGTAAACATCCTATCGCTATTGATCTCTTTCCACACCACCCTTTTGATAGGTGATTCCATATTCCCATAACCTCCAATACCGCTGATATCGAATACAAATCCATCCTTGCCTGCAATCCATGAAGGAAGAATCCCGGTGCGGAAAACCGATGTTCCAAACTGTTCATTGGCAAGGTACATGGCGCTGTCGGTGAACTCATCAATGAAAGATTTTCCTTCATGGTGCATTACCGTTTCGATATCAACGATTACAGGGTGCGCCCCGGAAGCGATAACATTTTCCTGGTGACAGTCGTTGCCGTTCAGAATATAGATGACGCCGATCAGAGCGCCGATACGTTTGTAATAATCCGAAACCTCCTCTTCCGAATTACATTCGCCCGATTCAATAAAACCTACCCATCCATAATCGCCTTTTTGTAAAACATCAAGCGTTTTCAATCGCGGATTCAGCCCCTTTTCATTGAACCAGGTAAGAAACGAAGTGTATGCCAGTTCAAGTTCCAGGTTTTTGGGTTTATAAACCAGTTTCAATCCCGATTCAAATTTCAGGGAAATTACACTTTTACCGTTGTTGTGCGAATCGGAAATGCCAGATTTGTACTCAATCAGGCGACCTGCTGAAATACCAAAAGAAAAATGCTCCGAAATGGAATCGTAATCGTTGCCGAGCCGGGTGATGAAAGCTCCGGAGTTAATGATCCAATTTGTGATTATAATAGTTATGGAACGCGCCAGGGCGCTATACTCCTCAAAGAAAGAAACCCACCCTGTTTCAATAATTTTGTTCACAAAATCGTGATAAAGGCGGGTTTCACTCACATCATCAGATCCCTGTTGCATAAACAGCCGTTCAAAAGCCGACTGTCGGGTAGTTCTGTAAACATGGAATTCCAGTTGAAAAGTCTGTGAAGCATGAAAATTCAGAGCAAGCGCCAGTTGCCTGTTGAGAGCCCTTCGGGCTTCGTCGGTAAAAAACTTTTCTTTGAGGGAATTTATTTCATTGCTCAACTTATTGTTTGCGAAAGCCACCAGAGGGGTAATCAGATGCAGGAAGGGCGTTGTTTTTTCAAGTTCATGGCTGAATAGGCTTTCAATATCCGATGAAATACGGGCAGGCTTGTATGAGCTCAAATATTCAGCAATCTCTTTGAAAGCCAAAATCCAGTCAGGCAGATTAGCTTCACCGTTTATGGTTACATCGCCAAGTAAAAGCGGCACATCGCTTTCGGAAATGTTGTCGTTTTTCAGTCGCGATAAAAACAAGTCAGGGTAATCGGGAGCAACGGCGTTTCGCCATTCTGAGAGGCGTCGGTTAAATTTCTGTTCGCCGGTCCTAATGAAGGAAAACCTTATCGGTTCTTCGATTCTTTCGCGCAGCGTAGCCGCTCTTCCCGCTATTGTGAAATAGTAGGAAAAATCAGGATGACCCTTGTTCATTTTGTCGCTTACGATCACACACATGGACAAGACCAATCTCCTGCGGAACCCATAGGTACGCCTCCGGCAACGAGGCTTAATTCGGCGTCGGTAAGTTCCTCTGATGATTCTTTTGAATGAAGAAAGGGCAAGACAAGGTAAACCTCGTCGGGTTTCTCTTCCAGAATATGAATATTAAGTCCTGAAGGCAGCTTTCTGCCCGTTTCCATTTCTAAAGTCTCATTAGGTTTTTCAATGAGTTGTTTCCTGAAAGTCTCGTCTTTCATTGCTTTTTCAACAATGCGGCTCTCTAATTGTTTTCTGTCTTCCATACTTTGTTTTGTTAAATTATGTGAATTGGTTTAAATGCTAATGTAGTTTGAATTTAATATTAAGATGATTTTTCTGAGGTTTATCACGTCCGTATCATAGTTCCAAAATAGCCTTTGCATTCAACCGACGAATTTGGTTTATGAACAAGTTTGAGATGGTTTAGTCCACAAATATAATTAATTGGATACAGAAAGTTCACGGTTCTTTTTCCGCAAAAGCGAATTAACGCCACCTTCTTCTCCATTGTCAGTAATTTGTCAGATTCCAGAAAATCCAGCGTATCATACCACCGGGAATTAAACTGTGGCTGAAGCAAATTATTGAAGTACATTTCAACTCCAAGATCGGGAAGAATTTCATTCCCAATATTGATATTGTAAACAGAGTAATCGAATTTAGGGGAATACCGGTTAATCATCTGGAGGACTTTCGCGAACTCCCCTGTCCATTGGATTTCTTTAAGGAATTGTTCAAGCTGGTGTGGCAATATTTTTACAAGTACCAGCCTGATCGCCTCTGTTTGCCTCGGAATCATAAAACCGATTTGGTATAAACCGGCGTTTTCAGGTAGCGCCTCGATGCACATTCTGAGATTTTCGGCAAGGGCTTTCGGGAAAGGTATGCCGAACAATATATTGTATATTTCATCCAGAACCTTAACCCTCGATTTCCATTGCGATCTCCTGTCTTCTCCACTGTTTTCGAGGATTCTGAAAAATATGTTCGGCGTTAAATTGTAGGACAATTCCTGGCGATCGAACTCAAACCAGAATACTTCGAGCGCCTCATGCAGGATATTCCCAGGGTTTGACCATGCCGCGAAGAGAGAGGAAATCTTTTGCCACAATGGATCATGAAGCAGCTCTTTCGCCAAACCTGCAATCGGACTTTTACCGGCAAGTATCTTTGCTCCTTCGCTCTCTTTTCTGATCTGTAGAAAGAAATCGCAAACAGCTTCCGGTTTGCCAAGTCGCGATTCAAAACCAAAATCCTGTGCAATATCGAATGGAAAAAGAGAACAAAACGTTTCCAACGCCTCGATATTCTCCGGGCACATTAGCCCTGGCTGTATTGCCGGCGAAATGACAGTTAAATGATCGCGGAAAGAATGTTTCATCAGTCAATGGTACTTTACATGACAGTTTATTGCTGTTGGTATGAAGCCGATTGATGAAAAAGTTTGTAGGATTTTGATATTTATTTTCCTGGCAATAATAAGTGAAAAATCTATTCCCAAATTGTCAATCATTGTTTCATCGGTTCCTCGCGGGCTTGAATTAAAACCATGTTCAATATTTTTTTTGAGAAGAATCTTTCATTTTCAATCAACTTCCTGAAAATTGGCTTCAAATCATTTATCAATCCATTTTGTTTAGCTTTAAACAACAAACCAATTGAACCAATACAGTTTACATTACAGGATTCAGCAATTATTCTTGCTCTGTTATCATCAATTAACAGATAATCTGCGCATAATTCCTCATACAAAATCACAGATTCTGACTCGCCATAATCCATAATAACTAAAAGATGATTTTTTGACCTGATTTTGACCACCCTTTTTCCCAATTCATAAAGCAAAGTCTTATCAAATTCAGGATTTTTGTATGCCTGTAATTCCTCCCATACAGCATTTGCGATATAGAAATCGCCAAAGACCTTTTCAATCAGGTCAATTTTTCCAAGAATTCCGAGCGAAATTAAAGCCCCCGTATCAGCTATTACAATTTTTATCAATCAAATATTTTTTAATTTTTCAACATCTGACATAATTTGGTCAATATCCAAAACAGATACTGGAATTTTATTCTTTGCAAGGGCTTTTTCAAATTCAAAACGGGTTAAACCAGATAACTGAATTGCCTTTCCAATAGACAATTTCCCCTCCTGAAAAAGCATCATTGCAATTGATGTTTGGAAATGTGCCTTGAGTTCTTGTTCTGATTCATTTAGCGCCACCAGAAAATCTGATGATATTTCAACCGGAATGGTTATGTTTTTCATAATTAAACTTTTATCAAAAATACAAACTTTTATCAATTTTCCAATTTATTAGTCCCGTCTAAAAACTATTGATTTTTTTAACCACTTTTCGGAATGGGCACAATTTTGATTTTTCAATGGTTAAAATAAATACAATAGATTTGGTGAAAAGTTGGCGACTTTTTGATATTTAATATTCGCGACTTAAGCATGTCGCCGAAAGTTGCCGCTAATCTTAACGCCAATTTTCCATATATCTCTGATGTTACAAAATATTTTAACTTTGCAGGTTTAAAGCCACTGTAAATGAATATAGAAGAGTTTATCAAAAATATTGAAGCAGAATTTGATGATCTTAAACCCGGCATCTTAAAGCCTGAAAGCATTTTCCGAGAGACGTTTGAATGGAATTCGATCAACGCGCTGATTCTGATTGCCATGGTAAAAACCGAATATGATGTTACTTTATCTGCCGACGACCTGATAAAATCAAAATCTGTCAAAGATATTTACTCATTGATCGAAAATCGCGTGAGCATTTAAATGGCTGCATTTTTCCTCAGCGGGATAAAATTAACCGGCATTTCGGCTGCCGTTCCTGAAAAAAAAGAATTTACTTCCGATTATAAGTGGATTTCCGTGAAAGAGCGTGAATCCATTATTAAGAATATCGGAGTGGAATCGCGGCGCGTAGCTGAAAAGGGCGTTACTACTTCCGACCTGTGCGTTATTGCCGCTGAAAAACTTCTTACCGACCTGAACTGGAACAGAAACGAAGTGGAAGTCCTGATTTTTGTTTCCCAGTCGCGAGATTACCTGGTTCCTACTACTGCTTGTATTATACAGAATCGCCTTGGGTTGCCCCATTCCTGCATGGCTCTCGATATAGCCCTTGGATGTTCCGGTTATGTTTACGGATTGTCGGTTATTGCCAGCCTTATGCAGTCGGGCGCGATAAAAAAGGGATTGCTTCTGGTGGGCGACATTTCAACTTTGACTACCAATTACCGCGATAAAAGTACCTATCCTCTTTTCGGAGATGTAGGAACGGCTACTGCTTTGGAATATAATCGGGAAGCGCCGGCTATGTACTTCAACCTGCAAACCGATGGCAGCGGATATAAATCTCTGATCATTCAGGATGGAGGAGCGCGTAACGTAATGTCGCGAAAGTCGTTCGACGTAAAGAAGATTAGCGATGGCATCTATCGGTCGCGGTTGCATCTTGAATTGGATGGAATTGAGGTATTCAATTTTACCCTGCGTGAAGTAGCGCCCAATATCAAAGCTTTATTAAAAGAAACAGGAAAATCGCTTGGCGAGATTGATTACGTGGTTTTTCACCAGGCAAACCGGCTGATCAATGAAACGCTGCGTAAAATGCTCCGGCTCGACCCGGCGAAAGTTCCCTATTCCATCAAAGATTTTGGAAATACAAGCGGCGCCTCCGTTCCGTTAACTATGGTAGTTTCCCTGAAAGAGGCGCTGCAAAACGGCAATACCCGGTTGCTTCTTTCGGCTTTTGGCGTAGGACTTTCGTGGGGATCAGTCATTCTTGAAACTGACAATCTATGCATGCCAACGCTTATTGAAGTATAATTGGGGCAAAAGCCTTAGAATTTCGCCTTTATCGTTTCTACGAACTTAAGTTTCGAGGTAATCAGATTGTTCAAATATGTTTTTTACCATTTCTCTTTTTTACTATTTAATCATTTCATCTGATGCCCAATAAAATCC
Organism: Bacteroidota bacterium; assembly: GCA_037131145.1. GTDB lineage: Bacteria > Bacteroidota > Bacteroidia > Bacteroidales > FEN-979 > CAIVAT01. The sequence continues at coordinate 2,849 of JBAXRP010000161.1, read as the reverse complement.
GTTATCTCTTTTACATCTACATTGCCTTCTTGCTGCTGATAGCCATTCTGCCTATAAACGGAACCTCCTCGCCTATTAACGATATCTTCATTGTCCAACTCCGGTTAGATTATCTCCTCCATGGGTTGGTTTTTATCCCCTGGATGGGATTGTCAGGATGGACATTCAGGGAAAAAGCGTCTGGAACCCGAACCATTCTCTTTTTGTCCTTACTGTTTATCGGGATTTTATACGCCTGCTGCTGCGAACTTATTCAAATGCCTCTGACCTACCGGACGTTCAACATTAATGATCTATTGGCAAATGTAAGTGGCGTGGTGTTGGGAGCGCCGGGGTTTTGGTTGGGAGGGAGGACGAATAGAAGTTGGTAAGTTGGTAAGTTGGCAAGTTGGTAAGTTGGTAAGTTGGCAAGTTGGCAAGTTGGCAAGTTGGCAAGTTGGCAAGTTGGGAAGTTGGGAAGTTGGCAAGTTGGCAAGTTGGGAAGGGTATATTTTACTATATTTACAATTTCGCCATTTCGCCAATTCAGCATATCTTTGGACAAAAAAAACGACAAAGTGAATTTACTCGCAAGGAAAAGAAAGAGACATAGAAGAAGGAAACCAAGCGCCGGAAAGAAATTTGTTCTTGAAAGCTTTGTTACTTCATGGGTTTTTAAAATAGCAGGGCTGATTGTTCTCCTTGTTGGTGTATTTTATGCTTTGAATTCACTGGATATACTTAATGGATTCACAGAATTGGTTGGAAAATTGTTTCAGCCCAGTGATCCATCAGTAATTGAAGACAATAAAGCCCTTGATATTAATATCATATATTTTTTTTTACCGGGAGCTCTGTTTTTAATTGTTGCAGGATTAATTGCTAAAAGATTTGGTTTCATTTCGGGTATTTTAGCGTTTATTGCAGCAATATCTTATCTTGGCGCAGAGACCTATATAATGATAATTAATCCGGGGGGGAGTCACTTCAATCCCTTAACTATAGCGGGCGACATCTTTTTAACGCTCGCTGCCATCGGACTGTTTATCAATGCCGTTATTCTTAAAAAAACAACTATTCTGAATTTGAATTGCGGCTACTTTTATTTATCAATGATTTTATTGACTACCGATAATGTGTTCCAGGTGGCAATTTTACTTACGCTAATCATTTTCTTTACCATTGGCATTGCCTGGGCATCACGAAAATTAAACAAACCCACAGTTAACCTTGCTAATTTTTATTTTGCCATAGCCATTTTCGGACTTCACTGGCTTCGGAAACTCGCTGTAAATTCCCGGACGGAATACATGTTGATTTTCTTTATTTACGGTATTCTCTTTTACCTCCTTTTTTACGCTGTGGTAATTTATACATCCTCAGCCAAAGAGAAAGCCCTGCCAAAGTGGATGCAGCTAACAATGACGTTAACCAACCTGTTGTTTTATTCCGGAACAACCGCTTTCGTAATCATAAAATACTATTCCTTTGGTTATTTATGGATTTTTGCGCTGACCCTGCTGCTATTAAACCTGCTTGGTTTGCTTTTGAGCGGAAAGTATTTTCAGTCAGCGTGGAAACTTCCCCATCATATTGTAACTATGTTACTTGCTGCACTGATTCTGCCACTGCTGTTAAACCAAAGTACTATTCTGCTCTTTATGGCAGGGATTTCTGTTCTTTTTCTTTTGTACGCAAAATATTCGAAAAATCAAACCTCCATCGTTATTTCCATGATCGCCATGGTGATAATGGCGCTCGATTTCTTCTTTCACTGGATTTTCAAATATTTGCCGGCGGTTTTGTTCAGCGCCGATTTACCGGCAAATACCTTGGTTGTACATGGGATTATAAGCGGTGTAACAGTGGTTTTGGCATTGACGCTGAACAATTGGTTACTGAAACATATTGAGGTTACGCTATCAAAAAAATTGTTCAGCAAAACAATGTACATCCGCCTGATGAGGGGATTGATACTCTTTACGCTTTTTCTTTCATCCGGCTGGATCGTAACCACATTGCTTTGTTACCTCTCAGGTTCAATGGAGGTTATGGCTCCGGCATGGTTCATTGCGGGGAGCCTGTTTTTTATCCTGCTCATCCTTCTCCAGTCAAACAAACCCAACTCTTTTTACCAACCCATCCTGTTTATTTCCCTCGCCGCTACCCTTTTTTATCCCCTACTCGTTTACCTCCCCATGATGGAAACACTGAACAACCTTATTCTGACCGGCATTATACCTGTTTCGCATGTTTTGATTCACCATCTCGCGCTTGGCTTGGGAATATTTGTAGTCGTTGTTTCGCTCGTCCGTATTTACAAGCTATATCCCACAAAAAAACTGCTGCGAAGAGGATTACAACTATTTGTGATTATTTTCCTGCTTTTCATCCTTTGCACAGAATACGACAACCTTTCAATTTTGCTGAAAACCAGTCAATTTCAAAATTTAGCCATTAACGCTTCCTCCTCAACAATTAAACACTTCTCACATAACGCTTCTTTTTCTCCGGGGAAAGGCATTCTCGAATACAATCGTCACCTCCCGTATTCAATTATCCTTCTCGCCACCTCCCTGGTTCTTATCTTTTGGTCGCTTTTCAAACTCCAACGATTCCTCCGGAATATATCCATCCTTTTGTTCTCCTTCTCCATTGTAAAAGTATTTCTTTACGACTTTTCCCTTCTTAGCGACGCTGTCCGCACAGCGCTTTTCTTTGTAATCGGGTTTTTGCTTATTGGGTTTTCGGTTGTTTATCCGAGGATGAAAAAAGCGATGAGTATTCCCAGGAAAAAACATGAAACGGCTAATTAAGAGGGACGAGGGACGAGGGACGAGGGACGAGGGACGAGGGACGAGGGACGAGGG
>JBAXRP010000160.1:0-10378 GCA_037131145.1 Bacteroidota bacterium | reverse complement strand
AGGTTCAAGGTTCAAGGTTCAAGGTTCAAGGTTCAAGGTTCCAAATACTAATTGCAGAATATTACCCGGACTTTTGTTTATCATTTGAAATAATAAAAACCAGAATTATGAAGAAGTTTACGCTTTTGACAATCATTTCAGTGGCTTTTATACTGGGATTTCACGGAATCGGTTTCGGACAGTTATTATTGAACGAAAACTTCGATTATGTTGCCGGAACAGCTTTAACGGCTAACGGATGGACACAAACCGGAACCACTACAACAAATCCGATTTTGGTTTCACCAGCAGGTCTGATCTATGCGGGCTACCTCTCTTCCGATATCGGGAATGCCGCAGATATGGCAACAACCGGACAAGACGTAAACAACACTTTTACGACTCAGACAACCGGCGCGGTCTATGCCGGATTCCTTGTTTCCGTAACATCGGCGCAAACTGTTGGAGATTACTTTCTCCATTTTGTTGAGTCGCCTATAACCGGGAATATTTTCAAAGGACGTGTGTGGATCAAAAAAGACGCCGTAACAAGCAGCATTGCCTTTGGTTTGTCGAAATCATCAACCACAGCGGCAACCATTGCATATACCGGTTTTACGTACAATTTGAATACAACTTATCTTATCGTGTTGAAGTACCAGTTCAATGCCGGAACTACCTCCGACGATGATGTATCGCTTTTTATAAATCCTGCAATTGGCGCTGCGGAACCTGGAACTCCTACTCTCGCCTATATTGACAACACTCAAACAGACGCCTTGAACATTGGCTTGATTGCGCTAAGACAAGGTTCTGCAACCAATGCTGCGGCGCTAAGGATTGACGGAATCCGTATCGGACTTACATGGGCTGATATTACTGCTTCCGGAGCTGTTTTTCCACCAACTATTCAGGCGCACGATATAAGTTTCAGCGCGGTAACGGCTACCGGTATGACTACAACCTGGACTAATGGCAACGGCGCAAAACGTATCGTCATCATCAATAAAAGCAATAGTTTTACCAATCCCGTTGATGGCTCAGATCCAACAGCCGCCGCCGTTTACGGAGGAACCGGCGAACAGGTAGTTTACAACGGAAATGGAAATTCCGTTGCAGTTACCGGATTGACAAGCAATACGCCTTACTGGTTCAGGGTTTACGAGTATAATGGGTCGGGAAGTTCAACCAAATATCTTACTTCCACTGCCAATCTTAATCCAAACAGTGTGTCAACGCCAATTGTTGCCACAGCTCCTTTTATCAACCTGCCAACTGTTTCAGCGGTCAATAACAATTCAGCCATTCTTGGCGGAACAATAATTAGCGACGGCGGAGCTATCATTTCTGAAAGAGGCACTTTGTGGAATACAATGCCGGGAGTTACGATAACGGATAACAAACTCGCCGAAGGCGGCGTTGCAACCGGCGTTTTTTCTCATCTACGGAACCTTCTTCCTGTTCAGACAAAAATTTATTTCAAGGCTTATGCCAGTAATATCATTGGAACGTCTCTCACTGGCGAAGCGTCGTTCTTCACCCTTTCCAATGAACCAACTTCACATGTTACTGGATTTACTGCGGTTGCCGGAAGCAATACCAGTATTAATCTTTCCTGGAGCGCGGTTTCAACCGGAGCGGGCGGTTATTTAATCCTGCTCAAAACCGGAGCGGTAGCGCCATCAGGAATTCCCGCAGATGCAACCGGTTATACCGAAGGCAGTCCGCTGGGCGACGGACTTGTTGCAGCCATTGTAACGCCGGGTTCAATATTGAATAAAACTATTGTAGGATTATCGCCGGGAACACAATATTCTTTTACCATTTTTCCTTTTGCCTGGGATGGAGCAAATGATGAAACCTATAACTATTACTCAGCGCCTGTTATCCCCTCGGCAAGCGCCACCACCACAGGATCAGCCTCAACCGCCTATACCTGGCAGGGCGCCAATAACGGAAGCTGGACAACGCCGGGAAACTGGTCGCCCGTAAGATCTGCCCCAATGGCAGGAGACATCCTTCAGTTCAATGACGGAACCACAAAAACTATTGTCGGAGTTCCAACAGAGTCAGTTACAAGGTTTGTCATGGCAAACAATACGAATATTAATCTGCAAAGCTCATCAACGGTAACACTCACAATCACCGGCGCGGCGGGACCGGATTTATATATTCCAACCGGTTGTTCATTGAATTTCAATGCAATTAATGCAATAACCCTAACGCTGGCAACTACCGCTACGGCATCCATTTCCGGTAACGTAAAATTCTCAGCTACCGCTACAACCGCTCACAGACTAACGGCTGTTGATCCGGGAGCGGTAACTTTTAACAGCGGTTCAATTTTCACCGCAGGCGCTTTCTTTTCGGGAAATCCTTTTGGCGCTTCATTCATCAACTCCGTAGTATTTGCGGCTGGCTCAACGTATCTGCAGCAGGCTGGCAGCAATCCTTTCGGCGCCGGACAACCCGGCAGCGTGGTTGTATTTCAGCAGGGAAGCCTGTTCAAAGTAACAGCAAATCTCACCCCGTCATTCTCAGGAAGAACTTACGCCAACTTTGAAATGGACGCCACAGGCATTACCCTCAGCCCTACGGGAACAGTTCCGGTATCTGTGGACAACCTTACCATTACAAACGGAACCTTCAATTTCAACATGACCGGACCTGCTTCCGGACTTCATCAAATTAATGGAAACATCTCGGTACAATCCGGCGCATTCCTGAATTTTGCGCCAACCGCAACAAGTACGGTTTCGTTCGCAGGAGGAATCCCGCAATATATTTCGATTGCCGGAACCCTCGCTATGAATGCCAATACAACATTTGAAATAGCCAATGGAAGCAGCGTAATCCTTAATTCGCCGCTTACATTGAATGGCAACCTTGAACTTACTGATGGATTGCTGATAACCGGTAACAACAATCTCACACTTTCGGCTGCATCGTCAATTTCGGGGACTCCTTCGGCTTCGGCAATGGTGGTGGCAACCGGAAACGGACAACTTATAAAGCTGCTTCCAACCGGCTTTACCGGCAGCTTGCTCTTCCCGGTTGGCGACAATACCGGCATTGCGGAATATTCGCCGGTAACGCTGAACTTTATCAGCGGAACTCTCGCAACAGGCAGTAAAATTGGGATTAACCTCGTAAACGCCAAATATCTTCCCGATCCCAACAATGTAAATTATCTGAACAGATATTGGAATATCTCATCCACCGGCATTACCGGATTCAATTGTGACGCATCATTTCAGTATTTGCCTGCCGATGTAAATGGAACCGAAACTCAAATTTTCGCCATGCAGGTCGTTCCAACCCCTTTTACCGATTTCGGACTTGTAAATGCAGGACTTCACCAGGTTAACATCGGCGGAATCACGGCTTTCGGAACATTTACAGGTTCACAGCCGCGACCGGTTGTGCAAACCACCGCCGCCACCGGTATTGGCGCCACTATTGCAACGCTTACCGGAACTGTAATTGCAAATTACCTTTCAACTGCGGTTAGCTTTGAATATGGACTTACCACAGGTTACGGAACGGTTGTACAGGCTTCTCCTACAACAGTAAATGGCGGAGGTACAAACACAGCTCTGGCAAACATCGCCGGACTTACCCAAAATACAACCTACCACTTCAGAATCATCGGGACTAACATACAGGGAACTTCTTACGGCAATGATTTAACATTTACAACAACCTGTCCCGCGCCTTCTGCGGGCGGCGTTATCACCGGTCCTTCTTCAGTTTGTCCGAATGGAACAGGCTATGTTTATACAGCGGCTGCGATACCGAATGCCACAACTTACAACTGGTCGCTGCCCGCAGGAGCTTCGATTACTTTAGGGACGGGAACAAATACGATTACGGTAAGCTATTCATCCACCGCTGTTTCGGGTATGATAACTGTTTATGGTGAAAGCGTTTGCGGCAATGGCGCTCCTTCGCCCGGTTTTTCAGTTACAGTTAATCCGTTGCCAATTCCGGTAATTTCAGGGGCTGGCACAGTTTGTATCAATTCCCTCGGAAATGTTTACACTACCGCTGCCGGGATGAGCGGCTATACCTGGACGGTTTTGGGTGGCAATATCACCGGAGGAAGCGCTACCAACTCGATAACAGTTTCGTGGCTGGCTACCGGTAGCCAGAATGTTTCGGTAAGTTATACCAATGGGAATGGCTGTACTGCCGCCAGCCCTACGATTTATCCGGTTACGGTAACTCCCCTGCCAACGCCCACTATTTCGGGACCTGCCGTAGTTTGCGCAAATGCAGTTGGTATTGTTTATACAACCGAAACCGGAATGACTAACTATAACTGGGCAGTTTCTATCGGAGGAACAATTATCGCCGGCGCGGGAACAAATGCCATCACTGTTTTATGGCCTTACCCGGGGCAGCGTTCAGTAAATGTTGTTTATACTACGCCAATCGGATGCACAGCTTTAATACCTACGGTATATAATGTAACCATCAATCCTGCGGCAGTTCCAATAATCGGAAGCAGTAACACTCCGTGTATCAATAGCGCCAATAATCAGTATATCACCAATACCGGAATGTCAAATTACTCATGGAACATCAGTAACGGCGGGATTATTACTTCAGGGACAGGAACCAACACTATCAACGTTACATGGAACGCCATCGGCGCGCAGTGGGTTAGCGTAAGTTTTACCAATACTTATGGATGCGCAACCGTTACGCCGACTGTTTACAATCTTTTTGTGAATCCGCCGCCAAATGCCGCCGGCGCTGTTACAGGTACATCTCCGGTTTGCGCAGGCACAACAGGCGTTATTTTTTCCTGCCCTGAAATTCTTAATGCCACCTCATATTTCTGGACGCTCCCGGCGGGGGCTTCAATTGCCGGCGGCGCCGGAACAAACATCATTACGGTTGATTTCGGAACCGCTGCCGTTTCAGGAATTATCACGGTTGCAGGAAGCAATGAATGTGGTTTAGGAAATGTTTCGCCAGGTTTCAGCATGACGGTGAACCCAATCCCTGCAACGCCGGTAGCTACTGCCGCTGGCGCCGCCTTGACCAGCAGCTCGCCGTTTGGCAATCAATGGTATTTTGAAGGCGTCGCAATTCAAAACGCTACAGGACAAACTTATCTCGCAACCATCACCGGATATTACTGGTGTGTAGTGACTTTGAACGGATGTTCTTCGGCAATATCCAATAAAGTCCATATTGTGATTATCGGGGTGGAAGAAAATAAAAGTCAGGAGGCGCGCATTTTCCCGATACCGAATAACGGTACATTCAATATTGCCATCAACGGTTTGCCACAGGATAAAATTACCATTAGTGTATTTAACGCGATAGGCAGTAAAATCTATGAGAAGCAGGATATTCCCGTTGGCGGTGATTTTGAAATGCGGTTAGATTTGGGAACCGTTCCAAACGGTATTTACTCAGTTGTCATTTTGCGAAACGACGGAAAAATTGTCCGAAAAATGGTGGTTAACAATTAGAGTTTTTCCTTTTAAGACCCGACCAGTTTTTTGTCGTTTTCGGATATAATGGTTGAAAAAAATTTGGCTAAAGCCGCGGCTGTATATATTTTTTGTCATCCTCCGGCTAAAGCCGGAGGCAATTCAAGTTACCTTCTTAATTATTTGCTCCTTTGCCTCATCCTTAATTTTCTCCTGAACTTTAGCGCTTTTTCCCAATATTACAGCTCCGGACAGGATCCGGCGGCGATCAGATGGCGGCAGATAAAGACAGAAAAGTATCAGTTGATATTTCCTGAATCCTTCGAAAAAAAGGCGCAATACCTTGCCAATATTATGGATTTGGTGGTGAAGCATGAAACTACAACGCTTAAAGCTAAGGTTCCTCGTATTCCGGTTGTTCTGCATAACCAATCAGCCCTGTCAAATGGATTTACTGTTTGGGCGCCAAAACGCATCGAAATGTATTCCTGTTCGCCGCAGGAGACTTACGCAGAGGAGTGGCTTGAGCAACTTGCTATACATGAGTACCGTCACGCCGTGCAGATTAGCAAGATAAACCGGGGATTTTCCAGAGCGCTCTATTACATCTTCGGCGAGCAGATTACCGGCGGTATTCTCGGATTATATGTTCCCTCGTGGTTTCTGGAGGGAGACGCTACCGCTACCGAAACGGCGTTGACAAAAACCGGACGCGGCAGATCTGCAATGTTTGAAAGCGACCTCCGCGCACAGATTTGCGAAAAGGGAGCTTACTCATACGATAAAGCCACTCTCGGATCGTATAAAACATACACTCCCGACGCTTACTCGCTGGGCTACTATATTGTGGCGCAAACAAGGAAAATGTATGGCGCCGATGTGTGGAACGAGGCGTTAGACCGCGTTGCCAAATATCCATTCATGGTAGTTCCATTCAACAGCGGAATCCGCAAAACGACCGGATTATGGAAAACCGAACTCTACCGCCAGTCGTTGGAAGAACTCGACACTGCCTGGCAGCGGCAACTGCGCGCAACTCATCATCCGCAGGTACGGTACATCACCAAACGTAACCCGAAAAACTTTACAACTTACGGTCATCCACTGATGGTGAATGATTCCACCATCCTTGCCGATAAAAGTTCAATGGATGATGTAAGCCGGTTTGTATTGATTGACCGTAAAACGGGAAAAGAAAAACGACTGCTCACGCCCGGATCCCACATCAGCGGAACCACCTCCATTGGCGGCGACTGGCTGGTATGGTCGGAATTTGAAAGTGGAAAACGTTGGCAAAACCGCAGTTTCGCCGAGATCAGGATGTATAATTTCACCACACTTAAACTCACCGAACTTACCCATCGGACGCGGTACTTTGCCCCCATTATCTCCCCCAATGGCAAAATGGTTGCAGCCGTTTATATTTCGCCCGAAAACAGGTGTTCTATTGATTTCATTGAAATCCCAACGGGCAGGGTGATCCGTAAATATCCGATTCCAGAAGGCGGGATAGCGATTACTCCAAACTGGTCGCCCGGCTCCCGAAAGATCATCTTCACCCTTCTTACCGAAAAGGGAGAAACCGTGGCTGAGCTCGATACTTCAACCGGCAGAATTCACGATATCCTCCCATCTTACTACAACGAATTCAATGGTCCCGCATGGTTTTACAAACAATATATTATTTACAGCGTTGATTATTCCGGGGTTGAAAATCTCTATGCCCTCGATACTATCACCGACGCCAAATACAAGATCACCTCATCCCGTTTTGCGGCTTATGATCCTGATTTTACATCCGATAAGAAATTCATGATCTATTCCGATTACACTTCCGACGGAGGCATGGCGGTTGAAACGCCTATTGATACCGCCACCTGGATTCCTATACATAAGGTTGACGATCATTCAATCAGATTATCTGAATCTCTGGCGTCACAGGAAAATGTGAACATTCAGGATAGCGCCCTCATCAGGAAAATTTACAAAATGAATCAGCGCGATGATTTTGACCTGACTCGAGATTCGATTAAAGGAACGATATACCCTGTGCGGCGGTATTCAAAGGCGGGACATCTCTTCAATCCGCACAGTTGGGCGCCGGTTTCATTCGATATTAATAACATGAAATTCAAACCCGGCGTGATGGTGTTGTCGCAAAACGCGCTCAGTTCGATGTTTGCAGATGCGGGATGGGAATACGATATGAACGAACAAACCGGTAAGTTTTATGCCGGGTTAAGCTATCAGGGACTTTATCCGGTTTTTGATCTTCGCTTTGATATTGGAAACCGCGCAGGATGGGCATATTTCAGTGGTTCCAATGAATTATTCCGTTTTACATGGCAGGAGACCAACCTGAAATTTCTGATAAGTATTCCCTGGAATTTTTCTCATGCCCGGTATTCGCGGCGTCTCCAACCCTCTGTTGGCGCAACGCTTATTGGGATCAAACACAACGCCTCAACGCCGGAGCAGTTCACTTCAGGATCAATCCTGACCATTGATTATCGTTTAACCGGATCGCAGTATCTGAGATCAAATCAAAAGGATGTTTTTCCCCGTTTCGGTCAGGACATTGACCTCAACTACCGGAGCAGCCCTTTCGGAGGAAACAACATGGGGACGATTTTTTCCGCTGCCGCCAACATTATTTTCCAGGTATTTTCCGTCACCAGGGAATTTCGATTTATGTTGGTTATCAGCAGCAACGGGATAAAGACGATCTGGTATATTCCTATTCCAATTTCATTAGTACTCCCCGCGGAATGATTGGCGTTGCCGATTCCGAAATGGTAAGCCTTCAGTTCAACTACAAATTTCCCATCCTTTATCCCGATTTCAGTATCGGTTCTGTTTTGTACCTGAAACGGGTGAAGATGAATCTTTTTTACGATTGGACGAAAGGATTGGAAAACCAGTCAGCAACCATTTACCAATCAACCGGGGCAGAACTCACCTTCGATTTCCACCTGTTGCGTTTTGTTGCTCCATTCGAGATGGGAGTCAGAACGCTTTACTACCCTGATTCCGCCGGATGGGGATGGGAATTCTTGTACTCAATTGGGATACCATGACATCTATTTCCTTATTCATTTCTTTTCATTTCTTTTTGCAGTTGGCTGAAGCCAACTGTTAGCCATTTATTAAAATTTATTGATAGCAATTGTCATGAACAAGAAACCTTTAAATAAAAAATCTTCGCCAAAGCCGACGCCCCCTGCGAAACCGATTTCCAAGGCGGCATCGGCAAATAAAAACAATTACCTTTTTTACGGATCAATGATAATGTTGTTCCTTATCAGTATTCTTGCCTTCTCTCCAATGGTTAATAACGGTTTTATTGAAACATGGGACGACGGCATTTATATTTTACAAAATCAGCTTCTTAATGACCTTTCATGGCAAGGCGTCATTAAAATCTTCAGCTATGGCGACCAATTTCAGAAAATTAGCAATAACTATCATCCTTTTACAATTTTATCCCTTGCCATTAATTACAAGATGTCAGGTTTATCGCCTGCTTCTTATCATATCACAAATTTGGTTTTTCATGGCGTAAATGCTGTTCTCGTTTTTATTTTCGTTTTTATTTTAAGTCGCCGGAGGATGCTGCCCGCTGTGATTTCCGGGTTGTTGTTCGCCGTTCATCCTTTGCATGTAGAATCGGTTGCCTGGGTTTCGGAACGAAAAGATGTGCTTTATACCTTTTTTTTCCTTGCGGGGGTGATCGCTTACCTGAAGTACCGGGAGGACGAAAAAATCTGGAAACTTGGCGTCGCGCTCCTGCTTTTCATTTTCTCATGCCTGTCAAAAGCCATGGCAGTTTCATTTCCCTTGATTCTGCTGCTGGTTGACTATTTTCAGCGTCGCAGATTTTCCTGGAAACTAATTATAGAAAAAATCCCTTTTTTCATCATTGCCCTGATAATTGGATTGATGTCGGTAAATCTTCAATCAATCAGCGCAATTAACAAATTTGAGATATTCACGTTTTACCAGCGAATTATGCATGCTTCATTCGGCTTTATAACCTATATAATCAAATTCATTTATCCTTACAACCTTTCCGCGTTTTATCCCTACCCGCCTATTACTGCAACGGGGCTTCTGCCTTTTTCCTTCCTGATAGCTCCATATCTTTGCCTTGTTGTGGCTGGTTTGTTGATATGGACGTCAACGAGAAAAGGAGAAATCCCACGGGTAATTGTCTTTGGAATCCTGTTCTATTTCTTTACAATCGTTTTGGTTCTGCAGTTTCTTTCGGTAGGAAAAGCGATTATTGCCGACCGTTACAGCTATATCCCATTTATCGGGCTTGCCTTTATTATTGGGATGGTCGGCGATTTTTATCTTCAAAAAAAGTCTTCGCTGAAATACCTGGGCTATGGGCTAATTGCCGCTTCGCTAATATTGAGCGTGGTTCTTTCTTTTATGACTTACGAACGAACGAAAGTGTGGAAAGACGACATAACCTTATGGTCGGACGCGCTGCGGCAATACCCTGACAGTCGTTTGACTTTTATTTATGACAAGCGGGCTCAACTATATTTGAGCAGGGATATTTATGAACCTGCTCTGTCTGATTATCTGATTATTACAGCCAATGAACCACGCAATGACAACGCCCTGGAATGTATCGGAAGAATCTATGGGAAATATTACAATAATCTGGGGAAAGCAATTGAGTACCTGGAGAAAGCTTATACCATTAATCCGAAAAATCCTACTGTTTTGAAGAGTCTTGGAGTGGCAATGGGCATAAAGGGCGACTTTCAGCGGTCGCTTGATTATATGCTTCAGTCTTATAATATTGATAAAACCGATACAAATTTGCTGATGAATATCTCGGCAAGCTACAATAATCTAAGGATGCCCGAAAAAGCAAAGGTTTATGATGAGCTTGCAAAATCACTGAAATCAAAATAGGTCTTTGACACTGGAATGACGGG